>NZ_JBHJTF010000005.1:109143-109275 GCF_042267565.1 Lysinibacillus sp. NPDC056232
TGTATCGACCGAGCGACGGAAAGAAGAGCCAAGGTGGCGGATAGAAATCAGAGCGACGGATAAAGTTGCCGGAACGACGGAAAGAAAGACAGAAACGACGGAAGAAGAGTCAAAGTGACGGATAGAAATTAG
>NZ_JBHJTF010000005.1:109374-185431 GCF_042267565.1 Lysinibacillus sp. NPDC056232
GAAAGAAAGACAGAAACGACGGAAGAAGAGTCAAAGTGACGGATAGAAATTAGAGCGACGGATGGAGTTGCCGGAGCGACGGAAAGTATCGACCAAGCGAAGGAAAGAAGAGTCAAAGTGACGGATAGAAATCAGAGCGACGGATAAAGTTGCCGGAACGACGGAAAGAAAGACAGAAACGACGGAAGAAGAGTCAAAGTGACGGATAGAAATTAGAGCGACGGATAGGATTGCCGAAGTGACGGATAGAAAGTCAAAAGCGACGGAAAGAATCGACCAAGCGACGGAAAGAAATCAGAGCAACTGATGAATGTGCGAGAAAATGAATATCAAAGACATTTGGAAAAATAGTATATGAATTTTGATGATTGACACATACTACAAATTTGTAGTATGTTTTAATTACTACAATGGCGTAGTAATTAAAGTGAAGGGAGTGACAGAGGTGGGTTATTATAAATTGTCCGAAACAGAAGAGGAATTGATGGACTTTATATGGAAACAAAATCGTAAGTTTACATCTACAGAATTATTAGATTTCTTTAACCGTGAGAAAGGGAAGCAGTGGAAGTCTCAAACCATTTCTACCTTTTTGACAAGGTTGGTAGACAAAGGGTTGCTGGATGTAAAAAGGGAAGGTAGATCAAATGTGTATATCCCTCTTCTTTCGCTAAAAGAGTATAAAAAGAAAGAAGCACAAGGCCTATTAGATAAGTTGTATCAAGGTTCAGTAAAGAACTTTTTAGCAACGCTCTATGACGAAAAGGTTCCTTCTGATGAGTTGAAAGAACTAAAAAAATGGTTTTCAGATAAGTAGGTGTGATGATGAATGAGTGGTTAAGAATCTTGGTGACATTGTCGGTCGCTGGAAGTATTGTTCTATCACTTTCCTTTTTGATCACGTATGTGACAAAGGAGTTACTCACTGCAAAATGGAACTATTGGAGTAGAAAACTGTCTCTTTTCTTTTTTCTAGTTCCAATTTTTGTTTTCCCTGAGTTACTTTTCATTTTTAGGAAAACAAATAATGATATCGCTTTTGGGAATCAGTTTGTAGTACTGAAAAACACATTAACTGTATCATTAGCAGCTGTCCAAATTTTATTTGCCATTTGGATTGCAGGAGTAATCGTCAAAAGTGTTTGGGCTTTCTATTCATATCAAAGACTCAACAAGCAGATAAAAGTATCAAGTTTTTTAGTTCCAGCAGAAAGTGAAGTACACCAACTCCTTACTAAAAATATGGATCGTATGAATTGCTCGACTGATATAGAGATTATGTATAACAGGTTTAATATAAGTCCCATTTTAATCGGGATTTTAAAACCGACTATTGTGTTACCGATGTATAAGATTCCAAATGATGAATTAGAGATGGTTATTAAACACGAATTGATTCATTTTAAGAAAAAAGATTTATGGATAAGAAGGTTTATGCTAATTGCAACAATTATCCATTGGTATAATCCTTTAATTTATTTATTAAAAAAAGAAGTACTTATGTGGAGTGAGCTTTCTTGTGATGAAGATGTTGTTATGAAAATGTCTCATGTAGAGAGGAAAAAATATGGAGAAACGATTTTGAATATGATTGAACGATCAAATGAGCAATCTAATTCATTTATCTTTGGCACCACTTTTTCAACTGAACAAATGAATTTAAAAAGGAGATTGATGAAAATGTTAAAAGTAAAAAAAATGAGTAAGCCTGTTATAGTCCTATCCTCTGTTGCATTATTAGCACTTGCAAGTATTGGCGTAGGAGGAGCTGCATTAGCTCAAAAAAATACACCATCTATTTTAGGAGATATTATTCAAGAAGAAAACAAAGTTGCAACATTAGTTTCTTCAAATGGAGAAAAAGAGGAAGCAAAGGGAGGATTTTCCGAGTTGATTTCAGTCAAAATGTCTGATGAATCCAAGTTTACAAAAGATGAGTGGCAAAAAGTTCTTAAGCAAATTGAAAAAGGTGAAGTTCATTTAGAAGAATAATAAAAGAATCCTGTACTTTTATAGTATGGGATTCTTTGTGCGTGTACATTTTTAAATTCACATTTCCCTCGCCATAGCGAACAATTGAGCAGTCAAGTAAAGCGTTGAACCGGCTTTTTATGAACTGCAGGAAATTTTATAAATTCCTCATCTTTATAAGTGAAGTCTAAGAAACCATTATATTTTTGGACTATATCTTTAATGATCGTTGTACCTATGCCTTCATGCTCCTGCTTTGTTGTTAAACCAGAGCGGTCAAATAAAGAATCTACGACGTTTGTAGGTAGTGGGATAGTGCTGTTCTTACAAGTCATAATCTAGACTATCAGAAGAGTAAATTAAGTATTAGAATAATGAAGCTATCTATGGGAAGTAAAAACGCTGCACAAATCAGTGTGCAGCGTTTCTTTAATCAAATAGATGTTCATATGGGGCGATGTCAATTTTCATTTCATCTAATTTTTTACGTAAAAATTTATGGTCACGCTTTGGCGTTGCTTGAATGTAGCCACGAATAATCAAATCGTGGTTAATAGAAGGTGCTTTTTCTTCTAAAGCAAGCTCGCCAATTTTTCCTGCTATTTTTTCCTTTGCTACTTGTCTAAATAGCTCAGGTACAGGGCTTACAAGTTCATATAAAAGCTCTTTCTCAGGTTGTCCCCATAAATGAATGGTTTTATCTAAATAATACTCTTGCCAATCCAAATCGGATTTACCGTCCTGCTTCGGTAATGCCTTTAAAAATTTGCGGAACATGAAAAATCCGCCTATCGCCATAAATGAAATAAGTACAACTACCCAAAATAGGATAAACCATAAAAACCAACCACTTAACAAATCGTTCACCTCTTTGCCTTCTCTCACTCTATTATAAAAGCTTACATAAAAAAATTCATCCTAAATGTCCCTTTTTTAGCAATAAGTCAGTATATATTGTGTAAGAAAGGAGGTGACCTCCATGGCAAAAGTCAATTTCTTAGGTGCTACACTGCGCTTAAAGTATGTCGCTGGACACAATGCTCAAAACGAGCCCATGTTCACAACAAAAACGTACCGCAATTTAAACAGCTCGCATACGGCAGAGGATTTAGTAGAAGTAGCATATGCCATTGCAAGTCTATCTTCACACGCACTAGACAGCATTGTAAAACAAGAAACAACAGATTTATCCTAAGGAGGGAAAGCTATGACACAAGTTTTAGAGCTGCAATTTGAAACAGCGGCAGGGAAAACGGCAACATTTGCGATTGATGCACCGAAGCCAAAGGTAACAGCGGAAGAAATTCAAAAGGTAATGCAAACAATCATCGCTAAAAACGTTTTTGATGGACAAGCTGGCACTCTCGTTGCGATGAGTGGGGCTCGCATCGTTGATCGACAAGTAACAGAATTTGATTTAGAGTTCGAATAACCAAAAAAATGGTCTTTGCAGAATGTACTGCAAGGACCATTTTCAGCAATGTCAGTCTTATGTATCTTGTAGTGAAGGAGGGACCAACATGGAACAGTGGTTAAACATGATATCGGATATCGGTTTTCCTATCTTAGTGTCGTTTTATTTACTGCACCGGGTAGAAGTGAAATTAGATGCAATTCATGATGCGCTTGTTTCCTTAAAGTGAAATCGATTTCACAAAGATGTACGAAAGCTGTCACTTGAGTGTCCTTGTCAATATTTACATCGTACGATAGGATGGGGATAGTGTAAGTAGGGAGCGTGTTAAAGATGAGAAATAAAATAATTGGACTTGTTCTACTTTTTGCATTAGCAGCTGTGCTTAGTGCGTGTGGAAATTCAAAGTTTAAAGCAGATTATAACATGGAATTACCAGATTTTGAACATGTCAATCAACGCGGAGAAACAGTTTCTTTAGAGAGTTTAAAAGGAAAACCATGGATTGGTATGTATATTTTCACGAATTGTACATCAATTTGTCCACCAATGTCTTATAATATGACGCAAGTTCAAGAGAAGCTGAAGAAAAAAGGTGTGGAAGATTATAATATTGTTGCGTTTTCAGTTGATCCTGACGTAGATAAACCACAAGTATTAGCTGATTATTTGAAAAAATATAATGTTCCAGATCAATCAAAATGGAATCTACTTACTGGTTATTCACAAAAATATATCGAGCAGTTCGCTGTAAAATCAACAAAAATAATCGTCAGAAATGATCCTAACAGCGACCAAGTCGTTCATGGGAATCAATTTTTCTTAGTCGATAAAGATGGTGTAATTGTAAAAATGTATTCAGGATATGCAGAGAATGCAGAGGATGTCCCAATTGACACAATTGCATCAGATATAGAAACATATATTGATGAAAATTTATAATGGATAGAAGGAAACCGTCTTGATTAATAAAGAGACGGTTTTTTTTTGTTGAAATTTAATCTTTTATAACTGTAGCCTCGTTTATAGTGTAGAAGGAGGGAAAGATTTTGTCTGATACAGAATATTTAGAGCAACTAATGGAACTACATACAGATCATTTATTTCGAATCGCTTACTACTATACGAAAGATCTACGAATAGCTGAGGATATTGTTCAAGATGTATTTATTAAATTTTATCATCACCAAAAGCATTATGAAGAAAGAGGAGAAATGAAGGCTTATTTAGCACGCATGACCATTAATAAATGTAAGGATTACTTAAAAAGCTGGGCTTATCGAAAAATTACATTTCAGCATAATTTTTTTGCCAAACAAAAAACTGTTTTACAAGATACACTCATTCGTCAAGATGAACAAGCTCTTTTAGATGAAGCCATTTTACGGTTACCAATAAAGCAACGTGAAGCAATTGTCTATTTTTATTTGGAGGAGATGACGATCAAGGAGATAGCAGAACTACTGGCAATTCCTGAGGGTACCGTTAAATCTCGTTTAAAGAAAGGGAAGGAATTATTAAAAGTAGACTTACAGCATATTGAATGGGAGGTACTTTTCCATGGATAAGCATACAATGCACGTATTGAAGGATGTCTCAGCACATAAAGAAGCAATCATTCAAAAGGTTCGACAACAGGTTCAGCAAGAGCCGTATCCATCAAAAAAACTTTGGCCGCATCGTGCACTGGCGGTCATGATGACATGCTCTATCTTACTATTTATTGCATGGCAAGCTTCGAAACCGATGGATCATTTAACGACAGAAATACTTCATGAAGAAGAAAAACAATCATTCACTGATTTATTTAAAACAGAAGTTGAAGGAACAGAGACAACGTTCAGTCAGTATTTTCAAATAGCAGATCAATTTATTCACCGCGAAAATATCAAATTTTATGCACCGCTTCAAGGCTTCGAGGCTATGCAAGCAGTGGCAGCTACTATGGGGAATGCTGTCCATTTAATAGACCCTGAAGATCTTCCGTTTAAATCAAATATACAAGAGGTCTATGCGGTAACATCAGAGATGCAAGATGGTAGCCTGCAAAAGCAATTTCAATTTAGTTATAAAGAAAAGTCTCTCACTGGAGTGGATCGTCAATATATTATTTTGACAGTAACAAATGTAAATCATAATCCAGTAAACTATAAAGTTACGGAAGATAGTCAGGAGTTTTCAGGGGAAATCAGGAATGTAGGTTTGAACTTTATGAATCCTTTGTATTATCATGCGATGACACCAGATAAAGGTTTCGCGTATGTATACTATAATTATGATGAGGCAGACAAGCGTATTTATCAAATGAGTACAAAAGCCAATGAGTTTTATACGTATTATAATGGCTATGCATATCAAATAGGCTATCAATTAAATGGTGATCAACAGGAAGCACAAGAAAAAATGGTTGCTCTTGCAAGGGAATTTATCCCACACATAAATTCAGAGAATGCAAAGAAGTAATGTGGAAAATAACTGCCTGCTAAAGCTCGATTGGTGAGGGGGGAGCGATCAGTGGTGATAAAAAATCCCTCGTGAGTAAGTAATACTTTATTTTTGGCAACAACTAGTTACCAAAATGACACATCTCATTCAGTCTATATTAAAATAGTAGAAAAGGGATGGGGGGTTCAACAATGACAGTAGCGCAAACGTATTTAAATGTTGTCCAGAAAAGATTTAGAAGTGTCAAAGAGCTAGGCGATAAAACACTCGACCAACTGGAAGAGGCCCAATTGCACTGGGCGTATAATGAAGATTCAAATAGTATCGCAGTGATTGTAAAACACGTTAGTGGAAATATGATATCGAGATGGACTGACTTTCTTACGACAGATGGTGAGAAATCAACGAGAAATCGTGATGATGAATTTATGGATAGCCTTCAGACAAAAGAAGAGGTAATGACAGTATGGGAAAAGGGCTGGCAAGTATTTTTAGATGCTTTACAAAAATTAACGGAAGCTGATTTACAAGGGTTTGTAACGATAAGGGGAGAACGACATTCCGTGATAGATGCGATTGAAAGACAAATGTCCCATTATTCACAACATGTCGGTCAAATCGTTTACATTGCTAAGCAAGTAAAGGGTTCTGAGTGGCAAACAATAAGTATTCCAAAGGGACAATCTCAGCCTTTCACAGATTCAATGTTAAAAAAACATCAACAATAGAAGTAAAGCCATCTCACTAGTGTGTGATGGCTTTTTTTGTGGAATATACATACATATCTTTGTTTAAAAATCGCAAAACTTTATTATATTCAGAAAATAAAATTGACGTGTATCTTTGAAGCGTGTTATGTTTAATACAAAATTTAATATGTAACATTACAAGTTTGAGTGAAAAAACTTTTTCACTTAATTTAAAGGAAAATGGGTGTAAATCCCATGCTGTCCCGCAGCTGTAAATGAGGAGTTTTGTTTCAAATACCACTGAGTAAGTACTCGGGAAGGTGAAGCAAAATGGAGATTCATAAGCCAGAATGCCTGCTTGTAGTATGATTCATTGTAGATCTACGAAAGATAGGGAGATGGATGGAAGGCTTTTAATAATGAGTTTTTCTATCCTTATTCACGTGGAATAAGGATTTTTTTATGTCTTTTTCTAATCTATGTAATTTACATCAAAGTGAGGTGTAAATAAAGCGAGAGCAAAGTAATGACGATTACTTTGTGTTTCAAGTTAGAAGTATAGTGGAGAAACATATATATTTTAATTTTCTAACACCCAAGAATAGACAGGAGCAATCATAATGATATTTTTTAAAAAATTATTACCGTTCATTCTAATACTGATGTTATCGATTTTAGCAGGCTGTTCAAGCTCGAGTGAAGGTAATGGAAGTAAAACTTCTAGCAAAAATAATAATGAAGGAAAAATGATAACAATTGGCTGGCCGCTAGATATAGGGCCTTTAAATCCGCATACCTATTTACCAAACCAAATGACTGCGCAAGCAATGGTATATGAATCATTAGTAGAATATAACGATGACGGGACAATATCGCCGAAATTAGCGGAGAGCTGGGAAATTTCTGACGATAAAACAGCTTACATATTTCATCTTAGACAAGATGTAAAATACTCTGATGGGACAGTCTTTAATGCAGATAATGTTATTCGTAATTTTAATGCAGTTTTAGCAGATCGTGATACACACTCTTGGATGGGAATGGTGAATCATATTGTAGATGTTGTGAAAGAAGATGACTATACAATTCGTCTTCAATTAGATGCACCCTATTACCCTGTATTAAATGAACTGGCTTTTGTGCGACCATTTCGCTTCTTAGGGGATAACGGATTCCATGAGGGAGATGCAACAAATAAAGGTATTAAAGCTCCGGTTGGAACAGGTCCATGGGTATTAACCGAATATAAAAAAGATCAATATGCACTTTTTAGCCGCAACGAACATTATTGGGGTGAAAAGCCACTAGTAGACAAAGTAAAAGTGAAAATTATACCAGATTCAGAATCTATTTCACTGGCATTTGAAAATGAAGAATTAGACTTAATTTATGGTCGTGGCATTATTAGCTTAGATAACTACACTTTCTTAAAAGACAGCAATCAATACAAAACGGCTGTATCTGAACCTTTATCTACACGTGCATTACTTTTTAATACACAATCTGGTCCTTTAGCAGAATTAAAAGTACGTCAGGCTATTCAATACGCTGTTAATAAAGAACAAATGGTTGAAAGTATTACCCATGGTACAGAAAAGGTTGCCAATACACTGTTTTGGGATGCTATTCCATATGCCAATATTGAGTTAAAACCAATCCTATTTAATCCAGAAAAAGCCGAGCAGTTATTAGATGAAGCAGGTTGGACATTAAAAAATGGTGATAAAATCCGTTCTAAAAATGGGCAACCTCTTACATTAGATTTAATCTATATTGCCACAGATGCTATCCAAAAACCTATGGCAGAATTAATGCAAGGGGAATTAGCTAAAATAGGCGTTCAATTAAAACTTGAAGGCGCTGATGTAATGGTAGGGCTCCAAAAATTAATGGATAATCAAGTAGATATTAATTTCTGGCGCACAAACGGTCCACCAACAGACCCACACAGCTTCGCAAACGAATCAGCAACACCGAATGCAAATGGTGTTTATGAAGCGAAATTAGGCCTAGAAAATGCAACACAAATTGATGACAAAATACATCAATTATTAATTGGGACAGATGAAGCGGAACGTGTGCAATTGTATAAAGATATTTTAACAATGTTCCATGACCAAGCATTATTTTATCCAATTTCATATGAAACGAATAATGTTATTTACCATAAATATTTGAAAGATTTTAACCCCCGTGCATCTGAATATGATATTCCTTATGCTCAAATGGATGTAAAGTAAGAGAATGAAAAGAGAGTGGGTCTATTATGACTCCTCTCTTTTTGCACTATGAAGACTTGGGAAGTGATGAAAAAATGTACGAATCAACTTGGCTTTTTTGTCTAAAACGAGTAATTACATTACCATTTGTTTTACTAGGGGTTTCAATCATGACCTTTTTATTTATTCGTTTTGTTCCAGTAGAGCCAGCGGAGGTCATACTTAGACTGTCAGGAGTCGCCCCGACAGCAGAAGCAATACAGGCGCTACGATCGGAATTAGGCACTGATCAACCTTTGTCTATTCAATATTTTATATGGCTAAAAGGCGTGTTACACTTCGATTTTGGTACATCGTTTGTGAGTAAATTACCCGTTGCTCAAGAAATAGTAGAAAAACTACCGGCAACTTTTGAATTAGCCCTAGCTGCATTTGTGTGTATTCTTTGCTTTAGTATTCCTCTTGGTATTATAAGTGCTCTTTATAAAAATTCCGTATTTGATAAGATTGTAAGCTTATTATCTATTATCAGTGTATCCATCCCAACTTTTTGGGTAGGTTTTTTTCTTCTGTACTTATTTAGTTTGAAGCTTGGCATTTTCCCGACAAATGGTAAAGGGACGATGTTACATATAATTTTACCAGCCGTATCTTTGGCATTACCAACTATTGGGTTGTTTGTTCAAGCAATTCGTACAAGTGTCATAGAAGAATTACAAAAATATTATGTTCAGTATGCACATTTACGGGGGTTAAAACAATCTGTTATTCTCAGTCGACATGTCTTCAAAAATGCTGCTATTCCACTGACGACGATGCTTGGTATGACACTTGGGAATTTATTGGGTGGGGCAGTTATTGTCGAGCAGGTATTTAGCTGGCCTGGTTTAGGTCGCTACTTAATAGAATCAATTATTAATAGGGATTATCCAGTTGTGCAATGTTATGTTCTAATAATTGCTATCATCTATGTTTTTGCTAATTTATGTACAGATATATTACATCGAGTTCTTGACCCGCAGCTAATGATGGTGAGGGGGAGAGAGTAGAGTGATTAAATTACATAGTTTAAACGGTAAACAATTGACTAGTATAACTCTTCTCACATTTATTGGGGTAATGGGGCTTTTTGCGCCGTTGATCATGCCGAATGATCCTTTTTTAGTAGACGTCTCTAAGAAGTTTTTAGAACCATCATGGGCATATCCTCTCGGCACAGATCATTTAGGTCGATGTATACTTTCACGTATATTGTTAGGTATTCGCTATTCTTTAGGGTCAGCTATATTCATTCAATTAATAGCAAGCTTTTTTGCTATATGTATCGGGGCAATAGTGGCTTTTAAGAGAGGGATCATTGATTATTTATTTATTCGCATCTGTGATATTTTATTAGCTTTCCCAACACTTGTTCTTGCATTTGGACTACTAGGTATTTTGGGTCCAAGCTTAAGAAATGTCTTATTGGCCCTTATTGTTACTCAAACTATTTATTATTCAAGAATTTTAAGAGGCCTATTTATAAGCGTTCATGAAAAAGAATTTATAAAAGCTGCAAAAATTAGTGGAACTTCAGGAGTGAAGCTAATCCTACGTCATTTCGTGCCAAATATAATGGCGCCGATGCTGACTATTATTTCTTTCGATTTAGGAAAAGTCATTTTAGAAATTGCTGGCTTTTCATTTATTGGATTAGGTGTTCAAGCTCCTACTCCTGAGTGGGGAATGATGATTAGTGAGGGCAAACAGTATATTCGACTACATCCTGAGCTTATGCTTTATCCAGGTGCGGCCATAATCATCGTAGTCCTATTATTTACTATTTTATCTGGTCATAACAAGAAAGTTGGTCATTGAAAGGGATAGCTATGGAAAGAAAAATCTTATTACAAGTCAAAGATTTAAATGTGCAAATAGGAGAGCAGGAAATCCTATCTGCTATTAATTTAACTGCAAATAAAGGACGTATATTAGGGATTATCGGTGAAAGCGGTAGTGGTAAGTCAATGTTATGTCAAGCAATTATGCAATCTCTTCCGGTTATGGCAAAATCGACGGGCCAAATTTTATATCAAAATACTGATTTAACATCTGTAACCAAAGAAAGATTAAGAGATTACCGAGGAAGGCACATATCGATGATTACACAAAATCCATTGGTAGCGTTTGATAGTAATCAAACAATAGAAAGGCATTTTCGGGAAACAATAAAAGCGCATTACGTCATGAATAAAAAAGAAATAAGACAGGTAGCTATTTCCGCAATGAATAAAGTAAATTTACCTAATCCGGAAAAGCTATTGCAATATTATCCTTTCCAATTAAGTGGAGGGATGTTACAACGTGTTATGATTGCTCTTTCTTTTGCGATGCAACCTAAATTATATATTGCCGATGAACCTACAACAGCTCTTGATACAGTCAATCAAAAGAAAATACTATCATTGTTCAATCAAATTCGAAATAACACCGATGCAGCGATTATTATCGTCACACATGATCTTGGTGTTATTGCTGAAATTGCCGATGAAGTTGCTGTTATGTATAAGGGAGAACTCATCGAGCAGGCGAATGTCTTTGATTTTTTTGACGCGCCACAGCATTGGTATACAAAGAAACTTTTACAATCGAGAATCACTTTTTAGAGGAGGTAGTAGATGGCTCTATTAGAGGTGACGAATGTTGAGAAGTACTATCATCAGAGACAGTCGTTTATACAAAAAAAGCGAGAAGCACCAGTATTACAACAGGTTACATTTTCACTTCAGGAAGGCGAATGCTTAGGAGTGGTCGGTCAAAGTGGCTCAGGAAAAAGTACATTAGCTCGGATCATTTTGGGCATAGAGAATCCAACGAGTGGGATTATACGATTTAATAATGTGAATTTATATCAAGCTAGCTCTAAAGAAAAAAAGGGAATTCGCAGAGATTTACAAGCTGTTTTTCAAAATAGCTTTAACTCCTTTAATCCAAAGCAAACTATTGCAGAGATAATAGAAGAACCATTTCTTAATTTCGAAAATTTTTCCAAAAGCGAAAGGCAACGTAAGGTCGAGAAGCTACTGAACTGTGTTGAGTTAGAAAGCAATATTGCCAATAAATATCCTTCACAGCTTAGTGGAGGTCAACAGCAACGCGTAAATATTGCTAGAGCAATTGCTATAAACCCCAAACTTATTGTGTTAGATGAGGCTATCAGTAGCCTCGATATGATATTGCAGAAAAATATATTGCAACTACTACAATCACTACAAAAGCAACTGAAGCTATCTTATATTTTTATTTCTCATGATTTACATGTAACACGCTTTATATCAGATAGAATACTAGTGATGCATAAAGGTCGACTTGTTGAGGAAATAAACAAGGACGATCCATTTAAACACCCCGCTTCACTCGAACTATTCAACGCTATTCTGCCTATGCATCCCAGGGACAGACAAAAGACGTGCTAGCCTAAGAGAAGAGTCAAAAAAATAAAAATCGTAGCCAATTTTATAGCTACGATTTTTTGCTGCTTTTCTATGCAAAATAAAGCTGATACATCGAAGCTTCTTCGTCAATAGATGTTGTGATTTCAAAGGCTACTGCTGTGTTCGCTCATTAGCAATGATTTCGTACATAAATCGTATGAGAACCATTAATTTGCATTACCATCTATGTATTCATCCGGGGCCAAATAGGAGTGGCAACCGCTTTTAATGCAGTCACTATCTGTTTTTCTTCTAAAATGCAGCTAGAGGAATAACCTTCACATCTAGATTGGCTATATTAAAAAATGGCATCTCTAATCTAGTGATGTGCCAAAAAAAGCCCCATTAACTACTAAAAACAGCCATATAGAATTTACAGAAGTCAAGACATTTGGAGATGTGTTTTAATTTTTGTAAAATTTTAGTGTTAATTTATGAAAAAAGACGCACTTCTTATAGGATAAAAGGTATGATTAGGCTATACTCAAGAGGATTAATGTTAATAGTGGAATAGAGGGAGTCGTATGAAATCAACGGTAGAACGAAAACTGCAATTTGCTTTTGGTATAGTTTTAGTATTTCTATTACTAATTACTAGTATTGCCATGTACTTTTTAAATGATAATAAACACACACTTGCGGAAATCGAAAAAAATACGGAATTAATGAACTTGTATAATGATATTTCCTTTCAAACGGTTCGTGCAAATGCTGCCATTCGAGGGTATATGTTATATGGTAAAGAAGACATGCTCAACAACCATCTTGAAATACGAGAAACTTTACATAAATCTATTCAGCGTATTGAAGAACTTGAACATAAAAATACGGACTTTGAACAGTTTTTAAAGCAGTTAGAGGCATGGGAAGAGCCTTTAGATGAACAAATTGTACCGCTTTTTCAAAGTGGTGAAAAACAGCAAGCCCAGCAGTTGGCATTACCGGTTTTAGGGAAAGGTTCTCTAAAGCTTGTTGAGTTTGGGAAAACGATGGCAACCGTTCAGCAGGATGAAATGCAGGCTCGTATAGAGGCTACAAAGCAAAAAGGCGACAGAAGTGGCAAAGAGATTGCTGTACTAGCAATGGTCTCCTTACTTATAAGCATTATAATTGCGACAGTTTTTGGTCGAAGAGTAGCGAAAAATATTCAACAAACAGTAATAGAAATGGACAAATTCTCAACTGGCAATCTACAAACGCACCTGCAATTTAAAACAAAAGATGAGTTTGCCCAGTTGGCAGCTTCCTTTAATTCAATGGCGGAAAAACTTAGACATACGATGAAGCAAGTTGGTAATTCATCTGAACAGGTAGCAGCAACATCCGAGCAGCTCACAGCGAGTAGTATGGAAGTGACACAGGCAACAGAAGTTGTCTCAGAGTCGATCCAAGATATTGCACACGGTATTGAAGAGCAGGATACATTGACAGGTGATGTACGAAACTTATCCTCGCACATTTTGAAAAAAATGAATGAGATATCAACGAATATTGATCATGTTAACGATGCAACTGTAGAAACTAAAAGTATGGCTAGCATAGGACGTTCTTCAGTTCGTAATGTCATCGAACAGATGAATGACATTGCAAATAATACAGTAGAGCTAAGTACACGTGTTAAAGACTTAGATGAAAATACAGCAGCAATTGTCTCAGCAGTCAATGTTATTAAAAATATCGCTACCCAAACAAATCTATTGGCTATCAATGCCTCTATAGAAGCTGCGCGCAGTGGTGAGCATGGCAAAGGCTTTGCTGTAGTAGCAGAAGAGGTACGGAAGCTAGCGGATGAATCGAATTTAGCAGCAGTAGATATTGAAAAGGTTGTTTTGCGAATTACTGAAGATACAAGAATTATCGAAGAAGACATGATCAGTAGTAATGATTCAGTAATGCTTGGTCGTGAAAAAGTAAATGTGGCAAGAGATAATTTCATTCAAATTGACGATGCCATTAATGATGTACAAGCTCAAACCGAATCAGTAACAGCGGCTATTCGAACGATCCATCAAGATATTGAAAAACTTGTCAAAGAAATCGACTTCATTAGCGAAGTTTCCATGAAATCAAGTAGCAATGTTCAAAGTGTTGCAGCATCCTCTGAGGAACAAAATGCAGCGATGGAAGAAGTAGCGGCAGCCTCTACACATTTGGCAAAAATGGCGATTGACTTACAAGAATCAATTCAGACATTTAAATACTAACGTATAGAACCCCTATGAATCATACATAAAGAATGATTTATAGGGGTTCTATGTTTAGTGGATAGTGACGCGGAGAGAGCGATTTATGTCGAGAAAATCAAAAAAATGAAAAAAGGTGTTTGAATTTAAGTATTTCGACCGATAAAAACAAAAGAAGAAAATTTAATCGATATGAGATGGGGAGGTTGTGTGCTGGGGGGATTCTTTGAGTCTAAAAAGAAACCACAAAATTGGATAAAACACATTTAAGAACTAGTAAAGACAAAAGGAGAGCTGTTTCATGAAACGATTATTTGGAAGCTTTAAGGGTAAGCTCTACACATTATTTGCTCTTATCTTACTAATCCCAGTTATTTCTGTAGGAAGCTTATCGTATTTTTCAGCAAAAAATTCGATAAAAGAAGAAATACTTTTTAGTGCAGATGAAAGTGTGAAAATTTTGAATACGTTAATTGATAGTTCCATTAGCGCAAAAATAAATGAAATCACTTCCTTTAGCGAGGAAATAAATTCTTCTAAGTACGAACAGAAGGAAACCACAATCCTACCAAGTTTTCAAGAATATATGAAGCTGAGTCCAGATGTTTTAAGCATTTATGTTGGAACAAATGACGGAACATTTATTCAAGAACCAAAAATAAATAGCGCGGATTATAATCCTTTAGAAAGAGATTGGTATAAAAAGGCTAAGGAATTAAAAGGTGAGACTTTAATTACGAACCCTTACATAGATGCAGGGACTGGAGATATGGTCGTAACAGTAGCTCGTCAGGTAAAAGATCAATCTGGGGTAGTGGCTATTGATTTAAAATTGACAGACCTTCAAAAAGTTTCGGACTCTATAAAAATAGGGAAAAATGGATATTCTTCTATTTTTGGGGACAATAATTTGGTCATTTCACATCCTACATTAGAAGCAGGTAAGGAATTAAACGAGAGCTTCCTCAATCAAATGTACGACAGCAAATCTGGTACGTATGATTATGTCTTTGATGGTGATGACCGTATTATGTTCTTTACAACGAATGAACTGACAAACTGGAAAATCACAGGGACAATTTTTGCCAAAGAAATTGACCAATCAGCATCACCCATTTTGAAAAAAACGTTTCTCGTACTAATTGCTGCGATTGTAATCAGTTCGATTGTATTCTTTTTTGTCATGAAGGCAATTATAAAACCGATTAGATTACTAAAGGATAGTGCAGTAACCATTAGTAAAGGGGATTTAACAGAGAAAGTGACCATCACTTCTTATGACGAGATTGGACAGCTAGGGCAAGCCTTTAACGATATGCAAGACAGTTTAAGAACTCTTATTCAAAAAATTGAACAAAATGCTGAAGAGGTAGCATCGTCGGCAGAAGAGCTAACAGCCAATGCCACTCAAACGAGCACAGCGACAGAAAAGGTGGCCATTTCGATTCAAGATGTTGCTTCAAGCGCAGATACGCAAACGACGAGTGCCAATAAGAATGCAGAATCGTTACAGGAGCTTTCCAAGGCCATTCTTCATATCGCAGAGATCTCATCTACTGTGACCGATCTTTCACAGCATGCAACGCTACAAGCAGATGAAGGTGGACAGGCAGTTCAAAATACAAAAGATCAAATGCAATCTATTCATATTTCGGTGACCGATTCAAACACGAAAATTCAAACGCTACATGAACGCTCTAAGCAAATTACGTCCATTTTAGATGTGATTACAAGTATTGCAGATCAAACTAACTTACTTGCTCTTAATGCAGCGATTGAGGCAGCAAGAGCAGGAGAGCATGGAAAAGGCTTTGCAGTTGTTGCTGATGAAGTAAGAAAGCTGGCGGAGCAATCACAGGAATCTGCACAACAAATTTTTGAGCTAATCCATGGCATTCAGTTAGAAACAGAACAATCCGTAAACATCATGGCAAAAGTTACAGAAGATGTACAAAATGGTCTACATGTATCGGATGAAGCGATTACGAAATTCCAAGTGATTAAAGCAAGCATGGATAAAATTACTCCTAAAATGGAAGAGGTATCTTCAGCCTCTGAACAAATGTCAGCAAGTGTACAAGAGGTGACAGCTGTTACGGAAGATTTGGCATTCTCAGCAAAAGGAAATGCAGCTGCCTCAGAGGATGTTGCAGCGTCTACAGAGGAACAATTGGCTTCGATGGAAGAAATTAATGCTTCTGCACAAGCTCTTGCACATATGGCAGACGAGCTAAAACAGCTAATTAGTCAATTTAAATATTAATAGAATCAGGCATAACAAAAAAACGCCATTCCGTTTGAGGAATGGCGTTTTTGAATAATTATCGATCTTCTTCCCAACAATCAGTATTTTTCAATTTTGGGATTGATTTTGCATAAAATACAGGATTTTTGCCTGCATTCCGTTGCATCGTAAAGTCGTCTAACACTTGGAAGGCAATTTTACCAAGTAATAAGATGATCGTAATATTGATGATAGCCATTAGTCCCATGAATAGATCTGCTAAGTTCCAAACAAGCTCTACTTGCGCAAGAGAACCAAACATAACCATTGCAAGAACTAAAATACGGTAGATAAACATCCAACTTTTATGAGCATTCATAAACTCAATATTAGATTCACCGTAATAGTAATTCCCGACAATAGAACTAAATGCAAAGAAAATAATAGAAATAGCGATAAAGTAAGGAGCCCAATCACCTACATGTACAGCTAAGGAATTTTGTGTAAGAACAATTCCATTACTTTCACCAGTATTATACAGACCCGCTAAAATAATGATAAACGCTGTTGCAGAACAAATCATAATTGTATCAAAAAATACACCTAAGCTTTGCACTAATCCTTGCTTTGCAGGGTGAGAGGTATTTGCTGTAGCGGCGGCATTAGGAACACTACCCATACCGGCTTCATTAGAAAATAAACCACGACGTACACCTTGCATAATAGCAGCTCCAATCGCACCACCAGCAGCTTCCTGAAGACCAAACGCTTCTGTGAAAATCAGTTTGAAAACGGCAGGTACTTCAGTCAGATTCGTTACAATAACAAAAAGGGCTACAGCTAAATAGAAAACTGCCATCACAGGTACAAGTACTTGCGTAACTTTTACGATTCTATGTACGCCACCAAAAATAATCATGGCCGTTAACACAACTAGAATAATACCAATGATAGTAGGATTAATATTAAATGCCTCACCTACAGAAGTTGCAATCGTATTCGATTGTACCGCATTAAATATAAAGCCAAAGCTTAACGTTAAAAGAATACCAAAAATAACCCCTAATTTACGTTGACCTAACGCTTTTTCCATATAATATGCTGGTCCACCACGGAACGTATCGCCATCCTTTACTTTGTACACCTGTGCAAGCGTACTTTCAATAAAGGCAGTCGCCATTCCTAAAATAGCAATAATCCACATCCAAAATACGGCTCCAGGTCCACCTACTCCAATTGCTAATGCAACGCCTGTGATATTACCTGTACCTACACGTGAGGCTGCGCTAATCGTAAAGGCTTGGAACGGAGAAACACCTGACTCTCCCTCTCTTTTTTCAACTATTAAACGAAACATTTCAGGGAAAAGTCGAATTTGGACAAATTTTGTTCCAAATGAAAAATACAATCCAGCAGCTATTAACAATGTAATAATGCAATATGTCCATAAAATATTATTAGTATCACCTACAATATTCGTTAACCATTCCATTTGCTTTCCTCCAATCTCAATACGCTTTAGTCTACACTGTTTTTTTGTAATATATAAACTTTTTGAAAATAATGAATTATATTAATTTTAATGTTTTACAATATTTGATACAGCTAGTCCAAGGTACTGTTTAGGATGTGGATATCTGATGCCTATTTATACGTTAGCAATTGATTATAAATATGGGTGATGGGTTTTGTATCGGAATTTTACCAGGTAAAAATAATATAATGATACGAAAGAAAAATGCATGGTGTTATGAAAAGGAGGTTAATGGAAAAAGAAGTTTAATACTTTTTTGAAAATTCCCTTATTTAAGTTAGAATTATTAGTATAATAGTAAAATTAAAGGGGGAATTTGCGTGAAAACAATTGGAATGATTGGCGGAATGAGCTGGGAGTCTTCTGCACAGTATTATCGTCTTATGAATGAAGAGGTTAAGCAACAATTAGGAGGCTTGCATTCAGCAAAATGCATTCTGTATAGTGTAGATTTTCAAGAAATTGAGCATTATCAAGCTGAGGGAGAGTGGGAGAAGGCTGGGCAAGTGCTGGGAGAAGCAGCGCAATCCCTAGAGAGTGCAGGGGCAGATTTTATTATCATTTGTACAAATACAATGCACAAGGTTATTGATATCATTGCGGCAAAGATCACAATACCGATTTTACATATAGCAGATGCGACTGCAAATCAAATAGAAAAAGCTAGTTTACAAAAAGTTGCCCTTCTTGGGACAAAGTACACGATGGAGCAAGATTTCTATAGAGCTAGAATAGAGGAATTTGGCATTGAAGTGCTTGTTCCACTTGCTAAGGAGCGCGCTGAGGTCAATCGTATCATTTATGAAGAATTATGCTTGGGTCGAATTGAACAAGCATCGAAGGACTATTATTTACAGGTGATAGAGAGTCTTGTGCAATCAGGAGCACAAGGAATTATATTAGGCTGTACAGAGATTGGATTACTTATTAAACAAGAAGATGTGAACGTACCTGTTTTTGATACAACAGTTTTACATGCACAGGCTGCTGTATATATGGCGATTCATAAGGAGGACTAATATGCCAAAAAAAGTACGAGAAATGGGGATCGTCGTTGGCACGTTATCAACTGGTGAGAAAAATTGTATTACCGATGTAGCTGGCGTGCGTGTAGGTCATGTAACGCTCGATGAGAAAATGAATCAAGAAGGCGCTTATGCCTGTACAGGGGTAACAGCGATTTTACCGCATGATGGTAATTTATTTCAGCAAAAGGTTACTGCTGCAAGCTATGTGCTAAATGGTTTTGGGAAAACGACAGGGCTCGTTCAGGTGAATGAGCTAGGGGTTATTGAATCACCAATTATGCTCACGAATACATTTGGCGTTCCGGCTGTAACACAAGGAACGCTACAATTTATGCTAGATACGAATAGTGAAATAGGTCATTCAACAGGAACTATTAATATCGTAGTCGGGGAATGTAACGATAGCTATTTAAATTCTATTCGAGAATGTCCTATCACACCCGAGCATGCTGTGGAAGCGATTCGCAAGGCATCAAATGAAACAGCGGAGGAAGGGGCAGTTGGTGCCGGAAAAGGAATGATGTGTTTTGGCTATAAAGGTGGGATTGGCTCGTCTTCCCGAATCGTGACACACGCGTCAACAAACTATACGATAGGTTGTATGATACTTAGTAATTTCGGACAAAGCTCAGAGTTTCTAGCTCATCAATATACTACTTCAAATGTTCAAAATGAATCGGCATTATCGCCGACAGATGGCTCCATTATCATCGTACTTGCCACAGACGCACCGCTTAGTAATCGTCAGCTGACACGTGTTATTAAACGCTGTGGTATCGGACTAGGACGTACAGGCAGTCATTTTTCACATGGCAGCGGAGATATAGTTATTGGCTTTACAACAGCCCATCATATCGCTCACCAATCAGATCAGCTCGTCGAAACACGTACACAACTACGGGAAGATCACCCTATCATGAATCAATTATTTGCAGCTGCAGCAGAAGCAACAGAGGAAGCCATTTTAAATTCACTATCTCAGGCACAGACTACTGTTGGTAGAAATGGACATAAGGTTGAAGCGTATCAATTTTAACTCGATATCCACCAATTTGGTTCTGGTTTAGCTTTGATAATAAAATTATTCAATGTATTATTCATTCTTCAGTAAATGAAACCTCATCTTTAATGCGTGAAATATTAATAAAATACTATTTAGTTAGCCTTTTTAGTAGAAATAACCGGGAGAGTTTACCTTCATTTTGATTAATATCAAAATGGAGGTTTTTTTATTGCTAATTAAATTTGATTCTATTAACTAAGGCTCATCACCGAAAGTAGTGGATGCATTTGTTAAAACGTATGCATATAAGTTGATTGGAGTGGAGACTGGGCGACTCCTTGGGGATTAGCAATAGAGGAACGAAGGCTAAAACCATCACGTCCTGTGATAACGCCTTCGTGACCAACATCGTGCTGCTGACGCTACGTTAGCACTACGCTTTCGCGCAAAAAACATCTGTTGGCCCGAGACCCTGGAGCGAAGCGGCTCATCGGACACCTCCAGGAAGCTTTGCTCTGTGCGAAAGCGTAGCGACAGCAACAACAAAGCGCCCAGTCGGAACGGAAATCAACCACACGTTATGGTGATAAGCTCTAACTAAAGAAATCCTTGAAGATGCTTATTCGCCATTTTTTATTATATTTCGGTAATCTTCTACCCTATCCATGAATAAAATCTTAAATAGGTGAAAAAACATTGTCGTTCGACTGCTTGCATCAATTATTTGGCGTATGTTGTTTGAAAAGAAGAAAATAGCTATTACTCTGTCATATTTCTTTTTTTATCTGGTCAATAAATTTAAGGTATGATACATTCGATAAAACTGAATTATCTAAAAATTTTATCGAAACCTGAAATTGGAGGTGTGACCTATACATGACATCATTTTTCAACCCATTGAGGTAGATAAAACTTCAATGAGGGCATCAACACCAACAATTTGTGAAAATGGCGAACCGATCATTCAAATTGGAGAAGAACATTCAAGAATTTTTATTGAGCCAATTTACTATCATCAAAAAATACCAAACAGTTTACAAGTTATTTATTTACGTCAGGGTGTATATGAGCGATTAACACAAGCGCTGTTATTATTACCTAAAAATTTTAGTCTTATCTTATATGATGGCTATCGTCCATTCCAAGTGCAGCAATTTTTGTTTGCGAATTTTTCAAGGCAAATAGCACAACTTTTTCCTCATATTACTGAGCAAGAGGTTGTAAGAGAAACGAGTAAGTATGTTGCGTTTCCTAGCTTGGAGCATGCTCATTTTGCCCCTCATTAACTTCTTTCAGCGGGTTTCAAAACACCCGCTGAAAGAAGTTAAAGCCTCCGGCGGATGTCACAGAATCGTAAAGGAGCTAATAAAGGATGTTAGCCTAAAAACATCGCATCCATGCGATAACGGCTAACTGACCTGCTTCGTGCAGGCCTAAGCAAAAAGCCGATTCCGGACACAATTATGCCAAGGCATAATTGATCAGATGGAGCGATTGATGTGACAATAGGAGATTTGGATGGCAATGCTTTAAATTTAGGTTCAGCATTTGATGAAATCAGTGAAAAGTCTGCAACACGCTATTTTGAACAACATCCAGAGGAAGATTGGGAAGCCTGTGTTCATCGACGTCTTCTATATAACTGTATGACAATGGTTGGCTTTACGAATTATTCAGAGGAATGGTGGCATTACGATTTTAATAATGTTTCATGAGGAAGACGTGTAGGTGCGCAAGAAGCTAGTTATGGAGCTGTGGAAGCAATGATCAAAGACAATAAAGTAAAGGAGTTTCGATTTCTATGAAGGTCTATATTAGTGCAGATATTGAAGGGATTACTGGCACAACTGCTTGGAGTGAGACGGAGCTAAACGCGCCAGATTATCAGTTTTTTCAAAAGCAAATGACAAAGGAAGTAGAAGCCGCTATTGAGGGGGCTATTCTTGGTGGAGCAACCGAAATTTTATTAAAGGATGCTCATGATTCAGCACGTAATCTTGATATATCTAATTTACCAGTAAACTGCAAGGTTATTCGAGGTTGGACGTATGACCCGATGTGTATGGTTGCGGGACTTGATAAGAGCTTTGATCGCGCCATTTTTATTGGCTATCACAGTAAAGGGGGAAGTGCGCGGAATCCTTTAGCACATACACTTTGTGTTTTTGCGGATGTGAAAATTAATGGGGAGTACGCGAGTGAATTTTTAATTAATACGTACGCGGCTGCTTTGCATGGTGTTCCAGTTTCGTTTGTTAGTGGAGATGTGGGGTTAACAGAGGAAATTCAATCGATCAATGATCATATCATCACATTTGCCACAAAAGAAGGGATAGGAAATGCGACCATTAGCGTGAGTCCACAGCTGACGATTATGGAAACAAAACGACTTGTTGAGGACTCGATGAAGGTGGCACGTGAAGATTTACAAGTGACATTACCAGAGCGCTTTGTAGTGGAAATCATTTATCGTGATCATACGCGGGCATATCGAAACTCGTTCTATCCGAATGCTACGTTTAAACCACATAATACAGTGGAATTCGTAACGGATGATTTTTATGAGGTGCTTCGAATTTTACAGTTCTTAACATAAGCAACGAAAAGGTAGGTGAATGAATGAAAATAAAAAATATTATCGTAGGGAAAGTAGAGGCACCACTTATAACACCGTTTAAAACAGCTTTAAGAACAGTGCATAGCATTCACAATATTGCTGTCTATGTCCATGCAGATAATGGGCAAATAGGCATCGGTGAAGCGGCACCGACCGCAGCCATTACTGGTGAAACACTAGGGTCTATTTCTCACGCTATAGAAGAGTATATTAAGCCAGCTATTATCGGAATGGATATTGAAGAATTGACAGAAATCATGGAGCGAATTGACAACAGTATTTATCAAAACACCAGTGCAAAAGCTGCGGTAGATATGGCGATTTATGATTTGTTTGCTAAACGCTATCAAACACCGCTGTATAAATTATTAGGGGGCTATCGGAAAGAATTAATAACAGATATTACGATAAGTGTAAATGATGCTGAAGAAATGGTGAAGGATAGTATAGCCGCTGTACAACGAGGTTTTCAAATTTTAAAAATCAAGGTGGGGAAAGATCCAGCAGGTGATGTAAAGCGAGTTATTGCTATTCGTGATGCAGTTGGACACGCCATAACATTACGAGTGGACGCGAATCAGGGCTGGACACCGAAGCAAGCTGTACAAATTATTGGTGCACTGGAAGATACAGGTGCAAATGTTGAATTGGTTGAGCAGCCTGTTCATTGCCATGATCTAGTAGGAATGCAATTCGTGACGGCTAATACATTGACAAATATTTTGGCGGATGAAAGTGTTTTCACTGCAAAAGATGCCTATACAATTATTGAAAAGCGAGCTGCGGATTTGATTAATATTAAGCTCATGAAAACAGGAGGCATTTATCAAGCACAGAAAATATGCCATATTGCGGAGGCAAACGACATACCATGCATGATTGGCTGTATGCTAGAGACAAAAATTAGCGTAAGTGCTGCTGCACATTTTGCCGCATCACAGAAAAATATCACGATGATAGATTTAGATGGACCTAGTTTATGTTTGAAAGATCCTATTGCCGGTGGGCCAATATTTGAAAATGAACGCATTAGGATGACGGATGCAGCTGGGATAGGATTTTCATAATTTAGGTTAGTAGGGAAGGTCTCATTCCCCACTGATTGTTAGTCTTCACCAAAATGGTTTTTACGGGCAGTTGATCTCCCCACTTATATGTTTTGAATCTTGAAGTGGGCGTCTTGTACCTGACGCTTTCGCTGACGGTACAGATCAATTTCTGCCAGTTTCTGCGAGATAAATTAGATTACTAGGGGGATGCTTATGATGAAAAGGTATTGGTTACTTCTCGCGAGTCTTGTCGTAATGCTTTGTGCAGCCTGTAGTGACGATTCTTCAAATGAAAAAAAATCAGAGTATCGTGTTGTTTATTCGGGGGAAATAAAAACGTTAAATTACTTAAAGACCTCTGAAACCAATGAGTTTGCTGTAGCAGCGAACTTGATTGATGGATTAATTGAGTATGATAAGTATGGTGTTGTACAACCAAGTATAGCCAAAGAATGGTCATCAAATGACGATGCTACCGTTTGGACGTTCAAGCTTCGTGACGATGCAAAGTGGATGACACATGACGGTAAAGAGTATGCAGATGTTGTTGCTCAAGATTTTGTAGATGGCTTACATTATGTGCTTGATGCAAAAAATGAATCATCAACAGCTTGGATTGCGACGGTCGTAAAAAATGGGGAAGCCTTCTATAACGGTGATATGACAGATTTTACGAAGGTTGGCATAAAGGCAATAGATAAACATACAGTAGAATACACTTTGGAAACGCCTACACCTTATTTCCTTTCTATGTTGAACTATGTCTGCTTCTTCCCGGTTAATGGTAAGTTTATAGCAGAAAAAGGTGATAGTTTTGGTACAATGCGTGAAAATTTCCTTTATAATGGATCCTTTATTTTAGATAAATTTGAACCGCAAAATGAGCGAGTACTTGTGAAAAATGATAAATATTGGGATAAAGAAAACGTACTGATTGATCGTATTCGCTATAAATACAATAAAGAAGCGGCTACAGTAGAACCAGAATTATTTTTACGAGGAGAAGTCGATTCAGCGAGTATTCCAACTTCTATTATTGATGAGTGGTTTAAAGACGAAAAGAAAAAATCACAAATACGACAAACACAAAATAACTTCTATACGTATTTCTATGCATTAAACTTTAACCCACAATTTGATGCGGAATATGAGCCTGAAAATTGGAAGAAAGCGGTCAATAATAAAGATTTCCGAAAATCATTGTTCCATGCGCTCGACCGTGTATCTGCAATGCTAACTTTAGAACCTTATAATCCAAAAGATTTGCTTAGCAACACAATTACTCCTAAAAACTTTGTCAATGTGGAGGGGGTTGACTATACACAGTTAGCACCGTTAGCTGATATTTCAAAAAATGACTCCTTCAACAAGGAGATGGCATTGGAATATAAGGAAAAAGCGAAAAAAGCGCTAGAAGGAAAAGTAACTTTCCCAATAAAAGTGTTAATGCCTTATAACTCCGGCGGTCCAGATTGGGCAAATCGTTCACAAGTAGTTGAACAACAGCTTGAAAAATTATTAGGTACTGATTATGTAGACATTATTATAGAAGCAGGACCATCAACAGGCTTTTTATCAGAGGTTCGTAAACCTGGTAAATTTGCATTACTAGAAGCAAACTGGGGTCCAGACTACGCTGATCCTTCAACGTATACGGATCCATTCACTGCAGACGGTACTTATAATAAACCAGAGCTAGCTGAAGGTTATACAGAAGCAAATGGAAAATCAAAATATCAAAACTTAGTGGACGAAGCAAAAGCGACAATCGATGCAGCCAAACGTTATGAATTGTTTGCTAAAGCAGAAGCGTTCTTAATTGATGAGGCATTTGTCATCCCTTATTCAGTAGGGGGTAGTGGCTATGTTGCTTCTAAATTAAATCCATTTGAGGCGCAATATTCTCCATTTGGCGTGACTTCCGAGAAATTTAAAGGTCAGCATATTTTAGACAAACCAATGAGTAACGATGAGTTTAAAGAAGCTTTAGCGAAGTGGGAGCAAGAACGTGCGGATGCGTTAGCTAAAGTGGCGAAATAATTGAAAATTCAATCATTTTTATCTTTGTCCCCATGATTGTTAGTTGAAACAATCGGACTTTAGGGTAGTTAATGCTGAAAAAAACATAATTGCTCCATTCAATTTAAATGTTCAAAAGCAATGAGTATTGATGAAGGAGATACCGAAAAAGAAAAGTCGGGATCTCCTTTAGTCTTTCTTAAGAAGGAGGATGAAGTGATGCTATGGTATATAGGTAAACGTTTATTACAATCAGTTTTAACACTGTTTATTATTATTACGATTGTTTTTTCATTATTACGATTAATGCCTGAAGAAGGTTATTTAGGGGCAGCAGCGAATAAGATGTCACCTGCTCAACAAGAGATATATTTAACGAATTTAGGTTTGCGTGACCCATTACTTGTACAATTGGGGAACTTTTACACGAATCTGTTTCAAGGTGATTTAGGTAAATCCGTTACATATCGGACAGATGTACCAGTCGTCACGATTATTGCAGATAAGATCATGTATTCCTTGTTATTTGGTTTAGGTGCGGTTGTGCTATCCCTTCTAATTGGGGTTCCGCTCGGAATATTGATGGCACAGATGAAGGGGCGCTGGTTGGACCGTTTGGGAACTGGCTATATTGTCATTGTTGTTGCAGTGCCAGCCGCCGTTTATTATTTAGTCATTCAAATGTATATTACAGAAATTTTTCATTTACCAATGCTTTTTGATGAGTATAATCCCGTTACTTGGATTTTACCACTTACTTCAATGGCACTAGCGCCGACTGCTTCCTATGCCATGTGGATGCGCCGTTATATGGTGGATGAACTAAACAAAGATTATATTAAGCTAGCGAGAGCAAAAGGAGTTAAAGAGCGTACATTAATGTTTAAACATGTACTACGAAACGCTTTTATTCCGATGGCACAGTATTTACCAGCAACTATTCTTTTTACTATTACAGGTTCCATCTACATTGAATCCTTATATTCCATTCCTGGGATGGGGGGCTTACTCGTAGATGCTATACAGCGACAGGATAATACGATTGTACAAGGCTTAGTGCTTGTTTTCTCTTCACTTGGAATTATCGGACTCATTTTAGGTGATATTGCAATGGCCCTTGTTGATCCACGGATTAAATTAGGGAAAGGGGAGAGTGTACGTTAATGGGAATGTATTCTGAAGAAATAAACAATATATCAAACAAATCACGTGAAACATTGTTCGAGTTTGCGGAAGTAGATGAACGTCAAGCTGAAGAAACAGCCTATTCTAATTATTCCTATTGGCGTTCAACATGGAAATCCTTTTTGAAAAATCGCATCGCTGTCTTTTTATTAGTTGGCGTCCTTATTATCGTAGGTTTCACCATTTTACAGCCGTATTTACCAGCGCAAAAATCACCGACTGAAATATATTTAGATGAGCAGACAGGCCTCCAAGCACGTAATATTGCACCAAATGCAGAATTTTGGTTTGGGACAAATTCCATAGGGCAGGATTTATGGTCACGTATTTGGGCAGGGACAAGAACCTCGTTATTTATTGGCTGTGTCGTTGCTTTAGTAGAGGCTATCGTTGGTATTACAGTCGGTACACTTTGGGGCTTTTCGCGTAAATTAGAGTTACCCATCACACAGCTTTACAACGTCGTTGATAACATACCGACGACCATCGTACTTATTTTAATGTCCTATATTTTGCGACCAAGTATTTCAACGATTATTATTGCCATGTGTATTACTGGCTGGGTAGAAATGGCAAGGTTTATACGCAATCAAATTGTGATTTTACGAGATCGTGAATATAACTTAGCCTCAAAATGTTTAGGAACACCTGATTACCGAATTATCTTAAAAAATCTATTACCCTATCTCATTTCTGTCATTATGCTACGAATGAGTTTAGCTATACCATTTGCAATAGGCTCGGAAGTCTTTTTAACATACATCGGATTAGGACTACCGATTAGTGAGCCTTCTTTAGGGAATTTAATCAATGAAGGCCGCGTGCTCATGATGTCTCCAGAATTAAGATATCAGCTTATTTTCCCAAGTATTGTATTAAGCATCATTACGATTGCATTTTATATTATAGGAAATTCATTTGCAGATGCAGCAGATCCGAAAAATCACGTATAAAGGGGGATGATGGAAGTGACACAAACTAAATCACCTATTTTAACTATCCAAAACCTTGTCATTAAATTTACACTTCGTGGCAGAGTGCTAACGGCCATTCGTAATATTTCCCTTGATTTATACAAAGGTGAAAGTCTTGCGATCGTTGGCGAATCAGGCTCAGGAAAATCCGTTCTCATGAAATCAATCATGGGCTTGCTCGATAAAAATGGCTACATTGATCAGGGGCAGATCCTCTACAATGATCAGGATTTGGCGCAGTTTAGAACCGAGAAGGAGTGGCTAAGCATTCGTGGAAAAGAAGTGGCAATGGTGACACAGGATCCAATGACATCATTAAATCCGCTGAAAACGATTGGCAAGCAAATCGAAGAATGTGTTCATTTACATCAAAGCTTAAAGGGGAAAGCAGCATATGAAGAAACATTAAAATTGTTAAAAGATGTTGGCATTCACAATGTGGAAAAGCGCTATAAGCAATATCCTCACGAATTTTCCGGTGGCATGCGTCAACGAATCGTCATCGCTATTGCACTAGCATGTAAACCGAAAATTTTAATTTGTGATGAGCCAACAACTGCATTAGATGTAACAATTCAAGCACAGATTTTACAGCTTCTAAAAAATCTCCAACAAAAATATGGACTAACAACCGTTTATATAACGCATGATTTAGGCGTTGTGGCGAAGGTTGCCGACCGTATTGCAGTTATGTACGCAGGTGATGTCATTGAAATAGGAAAGACTCATGAAATTTTCTTTAATGGCAAGCATCCCTATACTTGGGCACTCATTTCATCATTGCCGCAACTAGGATCAAAAGGGCAGCAGCTTTATTCCATCAAAGGTACACCACCCAATCTTTTTCAAGACATTAAAGGAGATGCCTTTGCACCTCGCAATCAATATGCGTTAAAGATTGATTTTGTAGAGCGTCCCCCATTTTTTCAGGTGAGTGACACACATTATGCTCGTACATGGCTATTGGATCCACTTGCTCCAAAAGTAGAGCCCCCTGAAGCGCTACAAGCCTTTTTCGCAGAAGGGAGACGATACGCGCATGAGTCATAAAGAAGTGTTAGTCGAGGTGAAAAATTTAAAGGTTGTTTTTGGTAAAGGTAAAAATAAATTTACAGCTATTGATGATGTTAGTTTCGATATTTTCAAAGGTGAAACGTTCGGTTTAGTAGGTGAATCAGGATCTGGGAAAACAACAATCGGCCGAGCGATTATGCGTATCAATGAAGTCAGCGAAGGACAAATACTATATCACGGTAAGAAGCTTAATGGCAAAATATCGAAAGAGTGGGATCGAGAAATTACACAGAAAATCCAAATGATTTTTCAAGATCCTATGGCATCGCTAAATGAACGTGCAAAGGTAGACTATATTATTTCCGAGGGACTCATGAATACAAAAAACTTCAAAAATGAGGCTGATCGTCAACAGAAGGTACGCGATGCATTATTAAATGTTGGATTATTACCGGAGTTTTCTAGTCGTTTCCCACATGAATTTTCAGGAGGACAGCGTCAGCGTATCGGCATTGCACGTGCATTAGTAATGGAGCCAGAATTTATTATTGCTGACGAACCAATTTCAGCATTAGATGTATCCATTCGTGCACAAGTATTAAATTTACTAGCAAACCTCCAGCAGCAAAATGATTTAACCTATTTATTCATTGCGCATGACTTATCGGTAGTCCGATTTATTACGGATCGAACGGCTGTTATTTATAAAGGGAACATTGTTGAGCTAGCTGAGACAGAAAAGCTGTTTTCTAATCCCCTTCATCCATATACAAGGGCGTTATTATCAGCAGTACCTGAGCCCAATCCTTATAAGGAGCGTGATAAAGTCGTAGAAATCTATGATCCATCACAGCACAACTATGACATTCAGCCACCGTCATTTATCGAAATAGAAGAAGGTCATTTTGTTTTGGCCAATGAAGAGGAATTGGAAAGTTACCGAACTTCACTAAAAATGGAGGTTAGCAAATGATTTGCCCAAAGGCATTGAAAAAAGGTGACACAATTGGTCTTATAAGTGCTTCGGGTGCAACACCGCCTGAAAAATTTCTCCCTGCCGTTAAAAGTATTGAAAAATTAGGTTTTAAAGTTGTTGCTGGGGAAACGTGTCGGGCTAGGCACGGCTACTTAGCAGGTTCTGATGAACTAAGAGCCTCTGAAGTTAATCAAATGTTTAGAGACTCCACTATTGACGGCATCTTCTGCATACGTGGAGGTTATGGAGCGACGAAAATTTTACCGCTTCTGGATTTCGATATGATCAAGGCAAACCCGAAAGTATTTGCTGGCTATAGCGATGTGACGGCATTACATATCGCTTTTAACCAAACATGTGGCTTTGTCACGTATCATACACCAATGCCCTCTACAGAATTTATTCGGCCAGAGATGGATCCATATACATGGAATTCCTTTATCGAAAGTGTGACAGCAACAGAACGTACGGGTTACTGTCTTGAAAATCCACCTGGACGTACAATGACAACGCTTGCAGCTGGAAAAGCGACAGGGCAGCTTATTGGTGGGAACTTAACATTAGTTACCGCATCTCTTGGCACACCTTATGAAATTGAGACAAAGGGCAAAATATTATTTTTAGAAGATGTAGACGAGAGTGAGCAACGTGTTGATCGGATGCTTACGCAGCTAAAATTAGCAGGCAAACTAGATGAGGTGGCAGGTATCTTATTAGGGGCTTGGACAAATTGTGGTCCAGAAAATCCAAAACATCCAGAGCATAGCCTATCCCTACAAACAATTTTCCAAGAAATTTTAGGTCCACTCCATAAACCTATCATAAAGGACATAGCTTGCGGTCACATCTTACCAACGATGTCACTGCCACTTGGTCGAACGATCACAATGGACACGGAGAATCAGATGATAAAAGTTATAGAGTAGGTGACATATGAAGCAAACGATAACAGAGATTCTTCAAAATGCACCTTATAAAGTCCATATGTTTGTGAAAGATTGTAAGACTGAGCAATTTTTCATTAGTGAAAAGCTAGAAGACGCGTTTTCTAGTGCTAGCTTAATTAAGGTGCCTATACTGCTAGCTATTCTGCATTATTTAGAAAGCAACAACCAATCATTAGAGCAAGAGCTACAGATAGCACCCGAAGCATGGGTTGATTTTAGTGTCATTAGTGAGCAGCGTTTAGAGCAAAGTACCATCTATGAGCTTTTAGTATGGATGATTATTACGAGTGATAATACAGCAACAAATGTATTAATCGATTTTCTAGGGATGGATGCACTCAATCATTATTTTCGTCAAATTGGGCTTAAGCAAACAATCATACAACGGAAGATGATGGATTTTGAAAGGCTTGAAAAAGGCTTTGATAATACAACGTCGGCAAGTGATATGGCACTGCTATTTTCACGAATTTATCGCAGGGACTTGTTGTCATCGGCATTTAGTGAGCTAACACTAGATATTTTAAGTCGTCAACGTATACACGAATCATTAAGTCGTTATTTAGTAGATGATGTGAAACTCGCTCATAAAACAGGTGGTCTTGATACGGTAGATCATGATGCTGGGATTGTGTACAGCAGCTCTGGGGATTATCTCATTGGCGTTTTCGTAACAGAGGTTACGAATAATGATCATGCAAGGCAGCTAATTGGTCGTATTTCCAAAGTTGTTTACGAGTACTTGGTGAAGCGGAAGGAGCTGATAGAATGAATGCCATTGTGAAGTCCATGATCGCCAATTTACACGCAAAGCCAGATGAAGCCTCAGAATTAGTGGATGAGGTACTATACGGGATGACGGTTCAAATCATAGAAGATATAGATGAGAGCTGGGTACGCATCCAAACCGCATATCGCTATGAAGGTTATTGCAAAAAGGCTAACTTCATAGTTGATAAAACAAGAACAGATACTTGGCGACAAGAAGCAAACCATTTTATTAACCAAAGCTTCGCCGATGTTTTGCTGCAGCCTCGAATTCAGAGTGCGAAAATAAAGACGCTCGTTAAAGGTTCCATCATCTGTTCGCTCGCTATGGAGGAAATAGATCCAGAATGGGCAGCAGTACAATTAGTGTCGGGGGAGATCGGTTATGTACGTAGACAATGGCTACAAGAAAAAATTCCAGAAAACAGCTTATCTGAGCAACAAATACGAGAAAATGTGGTCCAAATAGCGCTTAGCTATTTAGCAACACCCTATCGCTGGGGAGGGAAATCACCGCTAGGTATTGATTGCTCAGGTCTATGTTCAATGGCGTATATGCTAAACGGTGTGTATATATATCGTGATGCCGAAATCGTTGAAGGTTTTCCTATCAAGGAAATATCTCTAGAGCACATACAAAAGGGTGATTTATTATACTTCCCAGGTCATATGGCTTTATATATAGGCGACAACCTTTATGTACATTCTTCGCTTGGCGGTAATGAGGTTAATATTAATAGTCTGGACAAACAGCATCAGCAATATCGAAAAGATTTGGCGACATCTATTACCGCTGTGGGTAGCTTATTTAAATAAAAAGTGTAGAGAAGCTTGACGTGGCTTCTCTTTTTCAATTTTTGAGATGAATCGGGAAATTATTGATAGAGATAACCTATTTGCATTATGCTATAATGAAATCAAAATTTAGAGGATTGGGGGATAAGAATTGAATCTAGAGTTAAAAGAGTTGTTACGTTCCGTTTTAAAAGAAGAATTGACACCAGTGCATAAGCGACTTGACGGAATTGACCAACGTTTTGAGACTATTGATCAAAGATTTGACGGAATTGACCAGCGCTTAGATAAAATTGAAAATGATGTGCATGAACTTAAAAGTGATGTACATGTACTTAAGGATGATGTGCATGAACTTAAAAGTGATGTACATGTACTTAAGGATGATGTGCATGAACTTAAAAGTGATGTACATGTACTTAAGGATGGTGTGCAAGAACTTAAAAGTGATGTGCATGAACTTAAAAGTGATGTACACGTACTTAAGGGTGATGTGTATGAACTTAAAAGTGATGTACAGGTACTCAAGGATGATGTGCATGAACTTAAAAGTGATGTACACGTACTTAAGGATGATGTGCATGAACTTAAAAGTGATGTACACGTACTTAAGGATGATGTGCATGAACTTAAAAGTGATGTACATGTACTTAAGGGTGATGTGTATGAACTTAAAATTGGACAAGCTGAGCTTCAGAAAAACATTGTTGAACATTTAGGTGAGTTTACTGAAAAAATTGCTCAGCAGGTGGAAGATAGGACTTACGCTTTAAACAAACGTGTCTTTGATATAGAAACAGTGATTCACAGATTAATAAGTTAATATAAAAAAAATCTCCATGTCAAAATTTGAACGTGGAGATTTTTTACATTAGTATTTATAAATATTTAATTGCTGACCGGCTTCAAGTCTATCAGATCGAAGCTGATTCCATTGTTTGATGGACGTAACTTTAACATTATGAGCCTCTGCAATATGCATAAGAGAGTCACCATCAGCTACAGTAATTGTTTTTTTATCTTTGACAGGGCTGTCATACTGTTGTAAATCATACTTTGCTATTAGTGCATTAAGTTTTTCATTGTATTGTGAATCTGTTGCATAGGAGCCTGTTAAAAAGTTTGTAGCATTTGTATAGGACTTCGCATTGCTTTTAAAAACGCCTGCATAGAAATTTTTATCCCATGAAACCCCATTACGCATTAATTTCACATAATCTTGTAAAGATGCTTCATAGGAAGGATACTTGCGGAATTGAGCCATCACCGTTGTCATATTACCTGATCCATCATCCTCGGATGTTTCAAATGTTACGGAGTTATTTTGGTAACTACCTTTCATACCAAATAAATTGTTATTTGGTGCAGATCCAAGGCCACTTTGTCCATGCTCACTTTCTAAAACGGCTTGCGCAATGATAATCGATGCATACAAGTCATTTTCGGCACCTAGTTTCCGAGCAATTTCAGCAATTGAGCCAATAAACTCTTCTACACTAGGATTATCAGCAACAACTGCAGGCTCTACAGTCTCATTAGTATTGAATAGCTGCGTCACCATAAAAAACGAAATACAAATAACAATAATAGCAATCATAAGTCCTTTGAAAAAATTAAGTAAGTATTTCATTGTTCATTGATGTTGGTAGATTACAACATCTCCCTTCCTCCTTTCTTTTTAATAACGAAATTCATATATTTCTAATTATTCCAGAGTCATTAATAGAAATAAAGTCATGTTTTCTTTTGTAGAGTATATCATTCATAGAACGATAAAACCCTTCATTTAGTTCCTTAATTTCCAGCACATTTTAGAAATGAAAGGAGATTGAATAGTAGTTATACGTACTCAAAAACAGTATACGATTTTCTATGAAAATTATGAGACAAATAGAGTAGAGCGTCAAGAGGACCAACGTTTTGATATAAAACAAAAAATAAGTTTGAAATGACTTTAGATAGTGAAATATATATAGGAACACGGTGTATCTTAAAAAAAGTGTTAGTTCTAGACCTACTATGCATAACGTATATGAAATGAAGTGGATTAAAATAGTAGTTTATTTCTATATTAAAACATTAAGCTAATTTACATAGTGTGTTCTCAAAAGATCAAGGAAAGCGCTCGGCCGGAACGGAAATCACCCCCTCGTTTTGCAGAAGAGCCATTTAGTCGGTGAATAATAGAAAGTAAGATGATGTCTCTCTAAAAAAGGAGCTTATACAATGATAGCATTTGAAAATGTCACAAAAAAATATGTAAATGACCAAGTCGCAGTGAAAGCTATTCATTTAGAGATCAAAAAGGGAGAATTTTTTGTTCTTATTGGACCTAGTGGCTGTGGGAAAACAACATTATTAAAGATGATTAATCGATTAATTCATTTAACGGAAGGAACTATTCGAATTAACGGTAAAAGAATTAGTGATTACAACATTCATGAATTGCGATGGAATATCGGCTATGTCCTTCAACAAATTGCGCTTTTTCCTCATATGACGATTGAAGAAAATATAGCTGTTGTGCCTGAATTGAAGAAATGGGGTAAATCGCAAATCCAGCAACGAGTTCGTGAGCTATTAGATATGGTAGGACTTGAACCAGATAAATATAGTCAGCGTAAGCCAACAGAACTTTCTGGTGGTGAGCAACAAAGGGTCGGTGTTGTTCGTGCATTAGCAGCCGACCCCGAAATCATTTTAATGGACGAGCCTTTTAGTGCTTTAGATCCGATTAGCCGCACAAAATTACAAGATGATCTTCTTGAGCTTCAGCAAACGATACAAAAAACGATTGTCTTTGTTTCGCATGATATGCAAGAAGCCTTAAAACTTGGTGATCGAATATGCGTAATGAAGGATGGAGAGATTGTGCAGATTGGTACTCCACAAGAAATCATAGAAAATCCTGTTAATGATTTTGTTCGAGAATTTATTGGGGTAAAAGAGTATGGGGTGAATACTTTCAATATCCAAGCTGTAATTGAACCTATTGCAGATGAGAATAATCAAAGAAATCAAGAGAACACCATTTCCACCAAGGATTCTTTACAGACCATTCTTCAAAAATTAGCTCATTATGAATGTTTAGGTGTGGAAGATCAAGGGGAAATAATTGGCGTTGTCACAAGAACATCCATGCTTCAGTATTTAGCACAGGATTCCTTAGAAAGAGGTACTATAAATGGCTAATTTTTTTGACGTGTTGAGCGAACGAAAAGGCCAGTTATTGGCATCTTTATTAGAGCATATTCAAATTTCCTTCATTGCACTATTTCTTGCAGTGGTGATTGCTATTCCTCTAGGGATCTATTTAACAAATAAAAAGAAAATCGCAGAAACTATTATTGGTATGAGTGCAGTTTTACAAACGATTCCTTCATTAGCGTTATTAGGGTTATTGATTCCGTTGTTTGGCATCGGCAAAGTACCGGCAATTATTGCCTTAGTTGTTTATGCACTTCTTCCGATTTTACGTAATACGTTTACGGGAATCAATGAAGTAGATCCATCTTTAAAAGAAGCGGCGATGGCGATGGGGATGAATACGCGAAAGCGATTAGTGAAAGTAGAGTTGCCTCTTGCTATGCCTGTTATCATGGCGGGGATTAGAACAGCTATGGTATTAATCGTTGGAACAGCAACATTAGCAGCATTAATCGGAGCTGGGGGATTAGGAGATATCATTTTGCTTGGTATTGACCGCAATAATACAGCTCTAATTATTATTGGGGCTGTTCCTGCCGCGATTTTAGCATTAGTGTTCGACTTCTTACTGAAAAAGCTAACATCACTGTCGTTTAAAAAAACAATTACTGCATTGAGCATGATTAGCATTGTAGCATTAGTAATGATGATCTTTCCACTACTTAACTTCAAAGAAAAAGAAGAAATTGTCATTGCAGGAAAGCTTGGCGCTGAGCCAGAGATTCTTATTAATATGTATAAATTGCTTATCGAAAATGATACAGACTTAAAGGTGCAATTAAAACCTGGGCTTGGTAAGACTTCCTTTGTATTTAATGCCCTTAAATCTGGCAGCATCGATATTTATCCAGAATTTACTGGAACGGCAATTTCAGAGTTTTTAAAAGAGGAAGCCATCAATAATAATCAGGAAGATGTTTATCATCAGGCGAAAGAAGGAATGCTGAATAAATTTGACATGGTGATGCTTCGTCCGATGAACTATAACAATACGTATGCATTGGCAGTATCGAAGCAAATAGTGGAAGCCTATCATTTGCAAACAATTTCTGACATTAAATCTATTCAAGAAACGATAAAAGCTGGCTTCACGTTGGAATTTAATGATCGAGAAGATGGTTATTTGGGCATTCAAAAGCGTTATGGTATTACACTGTCCAACATAACAACGATGGAACCAAAGCTTAGATATCAGGCAATCGAATCAGGAAATATAGATTTATTAGACGCTTATTCAACGGATAGTGAAATCCGTCAATATCATCTACAAGTTTTAACAGATGATCAGCAACTTTTCCCACCTTATCAAGGAGCTCCTTTACTAAGGAAAGAAACGCTAGAGGCATATCCTGAGATTGAAACAGCCTTAAATAAGTTAGCAAATCAAATAACAGATGATGAGATGCGCGAAATGAACTATCGAGTAAATGTTGAAGGCAAAAATATAGAAGATGTGGCACGAGAATATTTAATAAAGGCAGGACTGCTATAAGACGAAAATCATAGGATATAAGTAGCTAGAAAAGAGATGCTTAACTTTTCTTAACGATATTGTTTATTGGGGACACAATTTAAGGTAGTTAGCTTTTTAATGCATACTAGTTTATTGATATGATAGGAAATTTATCTTAAAGTATTTTATAATATTAACCTCAATTGGGGGGAAGCGGTGACTTGAAGAAAAAAGTTATCATTATTGTTTCTTTTTTGGTTGTAATTATATTGTTGCATACAACACCAAGTACGGCATTGAGAACACATGTGTTTTTTATGGGGTATCCAAAAGCGGCAATTTCTTCAGGAATTATTGAAGATAAAGAACATAATGAAGTAGATCAAGATAAATTCGCTGAATTAAATGCCAAAGCATACACTTTAACAAATCCTCCAATAGAAAAGGCTACTCAGGGAGAATTAAGAAACTTTCTTGTGAGGAAATTTGGATTTTTACATTTTGCAGAATACTATGGTGATACTTAATACCTTCGTCAAATGGAGCTTTAATTCAATTAGGTTAAAGATTATTACACAAATAAAAACGCTCAGTAATCTGAGCGTTTTTTTCTGTCGTTTATGTTCCTAACTTCCTGTTAAAATAAGTGTCAATTAGGTTGTTATTTACTTAACTTTTAGTTTTTTCTCCCCATCAACCGAACCGCCAGTGCAATGTATATCTGTGCGAAAGCGACAATGTATATCTGCAATGACCACGCAATGACGCGAAGGTGAAAAGACATGCTCGTATATGTGACTATGTTCTTAGGTATATTATACTTACTTTCTAATAACTAAGAGAGATCTAGCTTTTTTAGTACATTGATAATTATTATTCGAAGAAAGCAACTAAAAAAAGATTGAATATGAAAAATAATGGAAATTGAAAAATAAGATTGAATTATTCAATAAACAATATTTGGATATCCATTACTTCAATAGTATAATTTTTTCCAGTGTAAGTTGTTTTGGAACTAAATGTGGATTAAAATGGGTATCAGCTCTCGGAAAATTGCTTTGTTTTTACAGTTGAGCCAAAAAATTTAAAGATGCATCTTGGAGGAAGAAATGAAAAAGAGTTTAATTTTAATGTCTTCGCTACTTTTATCGACTTCAATCATTCTTAGTGGTTGTGGAAAAGACGGGGACGAAACAAAGAAAGACGATGAACCTAAGAAAACACAGGAGGAAAAAGGACAAGATAAAGATAAAGTCCAAAAGGAAGAACCTAAAAAAGATCAAGAATCAACTAAAGGTTCAGCTGACTTCGCTTCTTTAATTTCTTATATGGAAAAGGAAACTCAAGGGAAGACTAAAGTTCTTTTTGAAAACAATGAACCACAAGTACATAAAATGGAAGACGTTTCAATTTCACTTGATGCATATTCAGTAGTGGAATTAAAGGATTTCCATACAGATTTTAATATTCCATTTGGTGAACAAACTAATGGTGGTGTCATTTTAGCTAAATATACAGTGAAGAATGATATGGATAAAGATGTTTATTATATGCCTACGCTAAGTGTTACTTTTACGGGTGCAACGAAAGATTATTCGAATTATAAAGATTTAATTCCTGAAGAAAATCAATTACCAACAAAACTAGGCTACAAAACAGATTATTTGTTAAAAGCAGGTGAAGAGGTAACAGGGTATATCGCTTATCCTTTCGGTGAAACAGATTTAGCAAAAATCAATGAACTGGGCACAGTAACAGTAATGGTTCCAAAACCGTTTACTGAAAAAGAAAATTTCGGCTCTACAATTGGTTCAGATGGAAGATTTAATCTTGCTTTAAATACGGATGGTTCTAAAAAAGTATCTAGTAATTCGTCATTTTATCAAGATAAAGTAACATTGGACAATATGGGCGAAAAGAAGATGCTGAAGGAAAAAAGCGACATTAATGAAAGTAAGAAAATAGGGGATGTAAATGCTATTCTAGAAGGGTATCAGTTTACACAATTTACACCTAATGAGGTAGAAGCGCCTCGTTTCTCTAATTTCACGAATGGTGTCACTTTATTAACAGTGAAATTTAAGTTGGAAAATAAAGCTACTAGTGAAATTGGCTTATCTTCTATGTCTTCAAAACTATCAGTTAATGATGGCTCACAATATGCATTAAGCGAAGGTATGCTATTAAATTACAATTATAATGAAGTGATTAAAGCTGGTGAAACTGGCGAGCTATTACAAGTATACGTATTAGACCAAGAACAATATGAAAAAATTTGGAAAGATAAAGCCTTTGACATCGAATTGGGTCCTATCCGAAATAAAGGAGCAGAGGATACTTCTAAAGGTAAAAAAGAAACATTTACATTACCAAGATAAATGGCAAGAGCCCTCTCGTAAATTGAGAGGGCTTCATCGTGTTGAAAAACTAAATAATCAAGGGAATATCTGTGAATGTAGTGTCGTTTTAAAAGAGGAGAAGAGGTTCGAGCCGCTTCCTCCTCTTTTGATCCATTTGCAAGATCATTCTGTATGTAAAGATTCCATTACTGACCATCTCTTTCAATGTTGTAACTTTTGCTTTTTGTCATAGTATACCTAATTCAGTATGTATGAGGGAATTAAAATTGAACAATACATTTTTAATGATAAACATTAATTAATTATTGAAAAGGATAAAGTGAGCTGTATAATTAACAATAAGAGAGGGGATGCTTGGAATGGAACAAATACTCCAAAGTAAAGAATTTCTATTTTTAACAAAAGGGTTACGTTCAATTTTCACAATCTTGATGGTTTTAATCATTTTTGTACTTACTATGATAGGCGTATTATTTGCAGGGGTAATGTTTGTGCCGGAGAATAGTGTAAATGATTTTTTGGTACAGGGGAATATAACAGCTTTTGTTCATTTTGAAGGGATGGAAATGGAATTAGCAGATAAGGTAGCGGAAAATATTCAGTATACGAAAATGCATGTCGTGAAATTACTATTTACTGCTACAATATACATAGGATTATTATTATTTATCGTTGTCCAAGTAAGAAATCTGTTAATTAATTTAAGTAAAGGAATTATTTTTTCGGAAAAGAATAGTAGAAAAATAGAATGGATCGCTTACACTGTAGTGGTATTAGGCTTGACAGTAGATACATTTCGAACGTACATTGCCTATACAGTTATTGAACAAACTAAATTAGGTGAGCTGTTAGTAGGTACAGGTTTGGTCAAAGGAATAAGCTTTCACTTCGCCGGAATTAATTGGACATTACTATTATGTGGATTAGTCATTTGGACGATAGCACGTGTATTCCGATATGGTGCGTTTTTACAAGATGAATATGATGCAACAGCTTAGGAAGTGAAAAAATGACGATAATTATTCGATTAGATCGAATGTTGGCTGATCGAAAAATGCAGCTTAGTGAGTTAGCAGAAAAAGTAGATGTGTCGATTGTCAATCTATCCAACTTAAAAACTGGAAAGGTTAGAGCCGTGCGCTTTTCTACGTTGAATGCGATCTGTAAGGCATTGGACTGCCAGCCAGGAGATATTTTGGAGTATATAGACGATGAAGAATAACAGTGGCCCGAAGAGTGAATGCTATTCGGGTTTCGATTTTTTTGCATGGTAATTGACGAAGTAAAATTAAGAACTATAAAATAAAAAAGACCGTCTGGACGGTTCTTTTTGCTTTGATAGGGGGGATTGTGTGTCATCAAAAGCAGATTTAAAACGATCACATATTATCCAAACGGCGATTGAGTATTTAAAGGACAATGAATTAAGCACTTTAACTTTAGATAAAATTGCAAATAGGGCGAACATCAGTAAGGGCGGTTTACTGTATCATTTTAATACGAAGGATGCCCTTCAAACAGCAATTGCTGAAATGATTTTAAACGAGGTTATACAATCCTATGAACATCTAGCAAGTTTTGAGCAAGGGACTGGGAGACTGTCGAGAGCGTTTATTTTAGCTTCTCAAAAAGATCTTGCAGATGGGGCATCTTTAAATATTGCGATTCAAATATTGCAAAATGACCATTCATCCATCTCAACAGATTATGAATGTTTATTTGAAGAGTTGTTTCAGGATGGCTTAGAGGCCACCGTTGTTCATTTAATTCGGTTAACAATTGATGGATTGTATTATTCAAAACTATTAAATATCGCACCGATTTCTGCTAAGGCAACAGATGGTGTCTTTGAACAATTAATGCACATGACAAGGAAGGACTAACATACATGAGTGCTCTTGGTTTTTTATCTATTTCAATTATCGCAGAAGTTTTTGCAAGCTCGATGCTGAAACTTACAAATGGCTTTAAACGATTATTCCCTTCAATTGGTGTAGTGGTTGGATATGGAACGGCTTTTTATTTCTTTTCTCTAACATTACAATCTTTAGCAATTGGTACTGCATATGCGATATGGGCAGGAATAGGAACGGCGCTAACGGCGATCATCGGTGTAGTTTTTTATAAGGAATTATTTAATATAAAAAAGCTTATGGGTATTCTGTTAATTATTATCGGTGTAGTCATACTTAACCTTGCTGGAAGCGGACATTAAGGAGGAATTTGTAAATGAAGGGTTATCTATTTTTAGCGTTATCCATTGTTAGTGAAGTAATTGCAACGACGATGCTTAAGTTTTCAGAGGCATTTACAATTCTAGGTCCATCCATAGCTGTCGTAATAGGTTATGGGATTTCGTTTTATTCTTTATCCCTTTGCTTAAAAACGTTGCCATTAAGCCTTGCATACGGCATTTGGTCAGGTATAGGTACAGCACTAACAGTAATTGTCGGAATCGTTGTATGGGGAGATATTTTTAATCTTTACACAGCAACCGGAATTACACTAATTATTGGTGGTGTTATTCTTCTAAATCAGGGAGACCATCATAATGTGACAACATAACATTCAAAAAGGAAAACGTCCTATTCTGTAAAATTAAAGACAAGTGAATGTATTACAAGTTAGTAATATCAAGGCGTTGTTTTTAATGTCACATATTATTTTAAATAATTAGTACATCACTTATATTTAGTGGTGTACTTTTTTGTTTATTAGCCCTCTAAATGAACTCATTTACTACCACAAAACAACTCTGATGATGCAAATAGTTACAGCGATTGAATGTTGCTCCAAACAGAACGTATATTCCTAAAATATACATTCTGTTTGGAGCAATAGCTTGAAAGAATATAAAGTAAAAGAAGTGGCTGACTTATTAGGTAAGCACGAAGAAACTATTAAACGTTGGATACGGTCAGGCAAATTCCCTAACGAAAACCGATTCCCCTCCAATCACTCCTATTACTGCCCTCCTAATTTTCTATAAGCAACTACACCACCGACTATACCTACAATTGTTGCCTTGATAGGATTAATTGAAAGAATTAATGAATTACTGTAAGTCATTTCTCATTTGAAAGTTCTACTTTTTTATTAAATTACTAGGAAGATAGATTTAATCTATATTTGATAAACTGATACTAATTATCAATATTTGAAAATGTTTAAATATTCCGATATTCGAATTTGTTTATTTGTGATAAATTGGAAATATCACACTAATTAGAAAAGTGTGACAACTAAAGGCGGAGGGGGAATTGAGATTTGAAAAATTTTAAGTTTACGAAGTTCTTAAGTAGTATTCTAGCTTTCATTATGGTACTTTCTCTATTGGTTCCATTGTCGAGTGCTAGTGCTGAAGAATCGAAACCATTCAAGCAAGATAGTCAAAGTGAAAGTATAATTCAACAAAAAGCGGCTATCGCTGAACAGCTAAGCTTATCTAAAGATGGTCCAACTCTTCACGAAAGTTTACAAAATGTATCAGGCAATCAAGATGTTGCAGTCATCGTTCATTTATCTGAAAAGCCTGTGGCACTAGAGCAAGGAATGAGCCAACTCAAAGGCCAAAAATTCTCTAATGCCCGAGCAAATGAAGTTCGTTCAAATGTAAAAGCACAACAAGCAAAAGTTTCAAAAGAGTTAGCTATTAAAAAAGTTCAAATGACTCAAGGATACACATTTGATACTGTTTTAAACGGTTTTGCGGCAACTGTGAAAGCCAATGATCTCCCGAAACTGCTTACAGTAGAAGGAATTACATTAATCGAACCTGATGCAATTGTTTACGCATCAGAAGAAACGATGAAATCATCGGAACTAATTAAGGAAGATCAATTAGAAGCTCAAATGAATACAAGTAATTCTTTCCTTGGCATCGAACAGCTTTGGAAGGAAGGAATTGAAGGACAAGGAATAAAAGTAGCAGTATTAGATACTGGTATTGATGCAGATCACCCTGAGTTCGCTGGAGTTTACAAAGGTGGGAAAAACTTCATTCCAAATTCAGCAACATACACGAAGCCTCGGACAGATGACGATGCATCGGAAACATTGCCTTCGGAACGTCCAGTTGGGACACCTGAATTTAATGAAAAGGGAAGCGCGTTTTATACTTCTCACGGTACACATGTTGCTGGAACAATTGCAGCAATCGGAGCTAACGAATACAGTATTAAAGGAATTGCTCCAAAAGTAGACCTTTATGCTTACCGTGTTCTTGGGGCGTACGGAAGTGGAGCTACATCTGGTATTGTTAAAGCAATTGAAACTGCTGTAAAAGAAAAAATGGACGTTATCAACCTTTCACTTGGCGGGGGTGCTAACTCTGAAACGGATGCTGGTTCATTTGCTATTAATAATGCAATGATGGCTGGAACAATCGGAGTAATTGCAACAGGGAACGAGGGTCCAAATCGCGGAACAATGGGCACGCCTGCAACTGCTCGTTTAGGAATTGCTGTTGGTAACACAACAAATCCTGAAACAATGTATAACGGTGAAGTGAATGTTACAGTTGGCGACTACAACTTAACAAAACAGCTTCCATTAATGGGAACGACTTTTGCGAAAAATTTAGCAACACAGCTTCAAGGAGAATTTGATCTAGTTGCTGTTCCTGGAAACGGGGAAGTAAAAGACTTTGAAGGAATTGATGTAAAAGGTAAAGTGGCATTGATTTCTCGTGGTAGTATCGCATTCGTTGATAAAATTGCGAATGCAAAGGCAAAAGGAGCAGTCGCAACAATTATTCATAACTTTGCTGGTGGAACGAATGCACCGAACATTTCAGGCACATTCCTTGGTGATTCATTTGAGTTTCTACCAACATTTGATATGTCCCAAACGGATGGCGCTGCAATTCGCGCGGTATTAGCAGGCGGAACCGGAAAAGTAAGCTTTAGTAAATTTGCTTCCACAAAGACACTGGGAGATGATGTAAACGATTCAAGTTCACGTGGACCATCTACACCAAACTTTGATATTAAACCAGATGTAAGTGCACCTGGAACAAACATTATGTCAACGATTCCAATGTATAAAAAAGATTTCCCTGATGCAGATTATGGGGAAGCATATGGTCGTAAAACAGGAACTTCTATGGCAACACCGCATATTGCAGGTATTGCTGCATTAGTTAAACAAGCAAATCCTGATTGGAACGCGTTCGATGTAAAAGTGGCGCTTTCTAATACAGCAAAGGTTATAGATAAAACAAAATACGATGTGTTTTCTCAGGGTGCAGGGCGTGTAGATCCTTATGCAGCAGCTCATCCGGAAATTCTTGCCTATGCACTTGATAGCGCAATTTTAGATGGAACTGGTGTAGTTACAGAAAATTTGAAAGGTACAGTTACTTTCGGTCCACAATCACTTAAAGACCGAGATATTTCTGTAACGAAACAAGTTTTAGTAAAAGATATTAAAGGGAACGGCGGCAATTATAACGTATCAATTGATGTGACAAAAACATTTGGTGATGCAACTGTTACAGTAGATCAGCCGACATTTAATCTAGATGGAGAGCAAGTTTTAAATATTACATTAACTGCTTCAAAAGCTACGGCACCAAACGGCTCTGAAATACTAGGGTATATTAACATCAGCGGCGGAGATACAGAAATTTCATTGCCATTCGCAGCTGACTTTGGCGGCGCGGCAGCAACTGCAATCAAAGATTTTAAGATTACAGAAACAGACCTATCCTTTAATGGGGATGGAGTGAAAGACTCAGCTGTACTTTCATTCACATTAACTGGAGATGTAACTACTAACTATATCGAGCTTTGGGATATTATGAATCCTGAAGGTGGAGAATACGGAGACGGCTACATTGGTTATCTTCATGCAGGTACTGCGCTAGCAAAAGGCTCTTATACGCTGAATGTCGGTGGGCAGTACAAACCATGGGGAACAAAACCTGCCACAACGATTCCAGATGGTTTGTATACAATTGACTTCACAGGTCTTGCAGCATCAGGAGTAGTTTCCGATTATGTTGGACCAATTGTCGTGAAAACGACTAAACCAGAAATTGCTGGTTCAGTAGCTGAAGGTGTCGCTACAGGACAGGTAACAGATAAGTATATCGACTACAATGAAGAGTTATATTTATATGGTTTAAATTACAATTTAAATGATAAATTAAAAGCTTCCTATATTGCGACGGTAAATGGCCAAGTACAAGCGCCAGTTGCTTTTGAATTAAATCAAGACGGTAGCTTCACATTCCCAGTAACAGCAGAAACAAATGCTGTATCAGTAATAATAAATGACGCTGCGGGGAATGTTGGTGAAGCAATGATATATGAAAAAGAAGTAGTAGAACCAGTAGTAGCACTTTCTGTAAATCCAACTAAGCTAGACCTAACAGCTGGAGAAACTGCACAACTTACGGTAACAGAAACGTCAACGCCTGCAGAAGGTGATGCAACAGAGGAAGACGTAACTTCGAAAGCTACTTATGTTGTTGCAGATGAAAATGTTGCAACAATAGTAAATGGATTAGTAACTGCAGTAGGTGAGGGCAAGACTACAATCACTATTTCATACGGTGATCATGAAGTTACTGTAAATGTTACAGTTAAAGCACCTGGAAATGGCAACGGAAACGGAAATGGCAACGGAAACGGAAATGGCAACGGAAACGGAAATGGCAACGGAAACGGAAATGGCAACGGAAACGGAAATGGCAACGGAAATGGCAACGGAAACGGAAACGGCAACGGAAACGGAAACGGAAACGGAAACGGAAATGGCAACGGAAACGGCAACGGAAACGGAAACGGAAACGGAAACGGAAACGGAAACGGAAATGGCAACGGAAACGGAAACGGAAATGGCAACGGAAATGGTAACGGAAATGGCAACGGCAATGGAAATGGAAATGGAAATGGCAATGGAAATGGAAATGGCAACGGAAACGGAAATGGCAACGGAAACGGAAACGGCAACGGAAACGGAAACGGAAATGGCAACGGAAACGGAAACGGAAATGGCAACGGCAATGGAAATGGAAATGGAAATGGCAATGGAAATGGCAACGGAAACGGAAATGGCAATAAATAATGAAGTTACCGAGGATGAGTTATAATTAATTTCAGTTCAAGCAAAAAGAGAAATTGCACAGCGCAATTTCTCTTTTTGCTATTTATTATAAAGCAATCCCTTTAAAAAGATTATCTCCTACTAAACTAACTATGACATATTCTTTCTAATTTTCTTGCCATATTTGATACAAATCAGTTCCTCTTTATCTATCCCAAATCAACGTCACTTGTTGTAGAAGCTCTTCACATATTTGCTTTTTTTCTTTCGTTACTTTGTCAAGGTCAAATTCTCCATAATAAATAGCGTCCGTGTATTGACTGTCTGGCAAAGTAAATTGATCAGAAGCTTCAGAAACTTTACCGTCCGATTTTATTAAGTTATCTCTAATTGGAGAGTTAGCAATTGATTCAACATAATATATAAAGCTAATATTTTTTACTTCTCCATCGATTTCAATTTCTATACATATAATGTGTGACATTAAATAAGAATTCACTATTTAATATAGTTTCAGCTTATAACTTGACGTTTAATAAAACAAAATGGACGTTTTCTTTTTTTGTAGAATCCCTGTTTCCTTTACGAAAAAAGTCGTCATATTCCTAAGTGCTACATATGATAGCGAGAAGGTGTTAAATATTTTTGTAATTGCTTCAATGTTTATGAATAGCTCATTAAGACTTAGGAGGGCTGGGGAAATGAATGATGAACATAAAAAAAACCATTTTCTATGTGAAGCGCTCTACGATATAAATGCACTCCAGGATTTGATAAAGGATTTTCATTCTAAATATTTTGGTCAGCTGCTTGTGAAAATAGCGGGAAGTGATACGATTCCCTTTTTTTTAATCACACACAACGGTACACATTTAAGGCTAATGGATACTGTAAAGCAGTTTGAAACAGAGTTTTTTCGCATAGAGTCAATTGATAGAGAAAGTTGTCGAGGCACTGTTTCGCTTTTGCGAGCCTATGATTATGAAGGGCATGATACGAATTTGATAGCAGAGGTTGTCCGATTAGAGCGAACATCCTCAGAAAAATCCATTGAATTAAGTGGTATATCTGCAATTCAGTTATTAAAGCCTGATATGTTGAAAGGGAAATTTATCATTGAGCCTAAATGGTGATGAAATTTTAAACTACAAATAATTAGAGCATCTGTCTATATGCCCGTTGTATCACTGAATTTATTAGAGAGAGAATCCTATGAAGGGAAGAGATTAATGGATGACAATTATTGGAATGTTGCATCATCGGCTAGATCCTAGAACTGTTCTTAAGTCATATGCATTTGCGGCCGTTGCACAAGCAGAAGGAGCTCAATTTTTTTACTTTACACCAAGAAGCGTTGACTTTGATAAACGTTCCATTAGAGGAAAGGTATATGAAAATGGTGATTGGCATGAAAAAATGATGCCCTTTCCGGATGTTATATACAATGCAGGAAGTCCAGAAAAATTATCGGTATCAAAGGACATTATTGAGAAATTGAAAAAGGAAATACCTTTTACAACTCATTCTATAGGAAATAAATGGAATGTTATGAAGCGACTTAAAGAAGCAAAGGAATTTGATAAGTATTTAATTCCATCTGAGGTTGTTGAAAATGTTGATTTACTCCATAAATTTATGGCTTTTTATAAAAAAGTTGTATTTAAACCGATAGATGGACGGAAGGGAAAAGGGATTTATTTTATTTCGAAAGTAGGAAGAACTAACTTTGAGGTAAAGAAGGATAGGGAAACTACTTTTTGTACACAGTCACAGCTAGATGAGTTAATTAGAGGGCAACTTTCTACAGGCACCTTTATCGTGCAGCCCTATATTCAATCAAAAACAAAATCAGGTCAAATTTATGATTTTCGTCTACATGTTCAAAAAAATGGTGAGGGTGAATGGGTTATAACGACGGTTTATCCGCGAATTGCACCAAATGGCTCGATTATACCGAATATTAACAATGGTGGTTATACAAATTATTTGGATCCTTTTTTAGAGCAGGAATTTAAAGAAGAAGCCTATGATGTACGGCGTATGTTGGAGCATTTTTCCTTGACACTAGCTCAACATTTAGATGAAATTCAGATGGCGCAATTTGGAGAAGTTATTGATGAAATTGGCATTGATGTAGGATTAGATGAACAAAGAAAAATTTGGATGTATGAAGTGAACTGGCGACCAGGTTGCCCTCCTGCTTTTTATTTAGAATTAGATGTGGTCATCAATACTATAAGGTATGCAATGTACCTTGCTAAGAACCAGAAACAAATTAAAACGGAAATTAGGAAACGTAGGAAAAATAAGGATTTATCCGAAGAAAGGGCTTTAGTAGAAGAATCTTTAGTAGAAGAAGCATTAGCAGTAGAAAAAGCATTGCCAGAAGAAAAAACTTTACCAGAAGAAAAGGCTTTACCGATTATTGCGATTACCGGCAGTGCTGGAAAAACGACATCAAAAGCATTCCTAGCCTCTATTTTATCAGAAAAATGGACTATTTTTGAGTCAAAAGATTATTGGAATACAACAGAGCATACGAAAAAACATAAAGAGGAAATAAATGCTTCCCATGAGGCTGTTGTGCTTGAATATGGGATGGCTTACCCAGGTATCATTACGAATCACTGTAGCATTATCCAACCGAATATTAGTATTATCACAAATATCGGTTTAGCTCATGTGGGCAACTTTGATGGAGATATTAAAGGAGTGGCCAAGGCAAAATCGGAATTAATACATGGCATGGATCAAAACGGTTTATTAATATTGAATAAGGACGATGATAATTCTAAGTACTTAGAGATACAGCAGTTTAAAGGAAAAATCTTAACAGTAGGTATTCATAGCACAGCGGACTATCAAGCTTATGATATTCAATATAAAGACATCGGTATGACCTTTAAAATAAAGCTTCAAGGACAGGAAATGGCCATGTATATTCCCATTTTAGGGGAGCATCATGTTTACAATGCATTGAATGCTGTTGCGGTTGCAGATTATTTAGGTTTTAGTCCAGCAGATATTAAGGCGGGGCTAAATTTTAAAAAGCCACCTAGAAGATTAACAATTTATAACTGTCGCGATGACATTACACTAATTGACGATACCGTTCATTCTCATCCTCAGGGCGTACGTGCTGCTATTGATGTTCTTACAAATATAGCGAAGAAACGTAAAATTGCTATTATTGGTCAAATGCGAGAATTAGGGGATTTGAGAGAAGAGGAATATCTTAAATTGGGCGAATACATTTATGAGCAAGACATTGATTTATTTATCACTTATGGTTTTAGAACGGAGGAAATGGGAGCAGCAGCGAAGGCAAAAGGGATGGATCCTTCTAAAATTTATCATTTCCTCAATAAGGAAGAATTGCATGCACTCTTAGAGAAAGTGATACAACCTCACGACACCATTTTAGTAAAGGGTGCTAGTAAAACGAATATGTTTGATACGGTTAAATTTTTAGATCAAAAATATCAAGAGTAAATAAAAAAGCCCGAGTAATTGACCTTTTGAAGGAAACAATTATTCGGGATATTTTTTTTCAGAAAGTATTTTAAATCTAAGATACTTTTAGAATGAACTTTATTTCTTTTGCGGCGTTAATGGCTTTATTTTTAGCTTCCGTTAATGTTGCGCCTTCCGCAATTACATATGCATAACGATGTCCCATCGATAAAGGAGGGGTCAGCAATGTCCCTCTTTTCGGCTTTACATATACATCCACAACTCCTGGTAAATTCGTTGCTCTATTTCTTCCAAGAACTTTTTCTAAAATACCTTTACTTTCAACAATGACGTATTTTGTATAGACAAACTTTCTGTGCTTTGGATTGATATCGGGGCGTTCACCTAAAAATAATTTAAGTGTTTCTTCCACTAAATTAAATCCAAAAGCGGCGTGAAGCATAGTATTCATTGCTCCCCCTGAGATTCGTGGATTAATCTCAATAAGCTTCCATCCATTCTTTGTTAAACGAAGCTCTAAATGCAGAGCACCATTTTCGATGTTAAACGCTTTAACAATAGATTGGAGAACTTCCTCAAGACCAGTTTGAATTTCTTTAGGAGCTTTAACAAGAACACCATAACCAGTAATGATAAAACGTTTACCTTGAGTAATTTCTTGTTCAATAATACCGATGACATGTGCTTGCCGTTTATAGACAAGTGCTTCTACTAAATATTGCGGACCTTCGATATATTCTTCAATCATTATTGTTTCACGAGGATTTTTGCTTCGTAGATGGCTCAGGTGTTTCTTCAGTTGGTCTGAGTCGTTTGCTAACAAAACATCTTTGGAGCCTGTTGATTTTGGAGATTTCACAATAAGTGGAAATTCCAAGTTGTTAGAGACGGACTCATTTGGCTTGAGAAGATAAAACTTAGGAGAATAAGGCTGGTTCTTTAAAAAATTTCTAGTTTTTTCTTTATCCTCCATCATTTCAATAGCTGTTGAAGATGTATAGTTGACACAAAATTCATCACATAAAATTGAGGCAATATGGACAAAAGGATCGACAAAACTAACAATAGATTTTATTTCTAGCCCGGTTTTAGTTAAATTATAAATTTCATCTTTCATGTCTTCTATATTCGAAGTATCAATAAGAATCATTTTATGAATATCTGGGTAGGCTTTTCTCTGCTGTAACTGCTTTTCGTTGTTAGTAAAAAGGACGGTAAAATAACCTAGTTTTTCTGCTGCTTTTGTTGCTTCACGACTTGACCCGGATTTGTTTGTGCCAATAAATATAATCGTTTTCAGGTATATCACTCCTTCTATTGTTCGTTAGATACTTAATCAACTATATATATATGCGAAGAAATAGATTTCTTCTAGTTATGTATCTTGCATACATCCAAGCAACTTTTAAGAAGTTACATATACTAGAGAGGAAAGGAGGGGAAATTGATATGAAGCCTCTTACAGTGCAGGATTTAAAAGCGATAACTGCAGGTCAATTAGTGCAAGGGTCGGAGGAAGTGTTGATTCAACATGGCGCATATCGACTGAAGCAAGTGAAAAGACCAAATACCGCCCTTTTTACAAATAAGCGTATTGTCAACTGGAAAGATTTTGAGTCACTTTATCCTATAGTACTTGTAACTGATAGACTATACAGTCAAAATGAAATACCTGAGCAAATAATTATTATTAAAGTAGAAGATTCAGATGAGGCCTATTGGAAGTTTGTAAATTTTTATCGCAATCAATTTAATATCCCTGTAGTAGCCATTACTGGTACTTCTGGTAAATCGACGACGAAGGAAATGATCAAACATATACTTTCTGCAGAAAAAAATGTAGCATCAACGCCACTTAGTAGTAATTCTAGAACTGCTTCTTTACAATATTTACTGAATATTGATGATCATACCGACGCAGCCGTTTTTGAAACTGCTGTTGGTTCACCGGGGGACATCAAACTTGCGGGGGAATATTTCAAGCCGACTATTGGGATTATTACAAATATAGGGGCACATCATTTAAATTATTGTAAAACTTTAGAGGGGTATATCCAAGCAAAGGGTGAAATGCTGGACATTATTAGTCCCACAGGCTCCTTAATCCTTAATGCTGATGATATCAACTCAAGTAAAATAGATTTATCGAAGTTTCAAGGACGCATTATTAAAGTAGGTAAGCATGAATCCTGTGATTTTCAAGCAAGTAATATTCGCTACCACAAAAATGGTATGCTGTTCAACGTTCGTCACAAAAAGAAACGCTATGAATTCTATGTACCAGGTTTTGGCGAGCATCAAGTATATAATGCGCTTACTGCGATTGCAGCTATTTATGAAATGGGTTTGCCGATTTCTTTAGCAGCTGAACAACTGCCATCATTCCGAAAATTGAATAAGCAGCTTCAGGTGTTTAAGGGCTTTAATAATTCCTTATTATTAGATGATACATGGAATATTACGACTACTTCTTTGGAGGCAGGATTAAAGGTTTTGAAAGCGCTCGGAGAAGGTAAGAAAACGATTGCCATTATTGGGACGATAACAGATTTAGGGTCTTGGGGATATATAATTCACGAACAAGCGGGAGAATTAATTAGTGAAATTGGGGTCGATGTACTTATTACGATAGGGGAACATGCAAGCATTATGGCGCTTCATGCCATTGAGGCAGGACTGAGTTCACCTGTGTATATTTTTAAAAATAGTACGCGCGTCTATAAGTTGTTAGAAGAGATTGTAGATGAAAATACGGTTCTTTTCATTAAAGGAGATATGTATAGTAAAGAAATTTCTAAGTTGGCAGATGATTTAAAAATAAAAAAATCATCTACTTCCGAATAGATTTCACCTAAATAAATGTTATTTTTCATCATTTACTAGAATGAGCATATCTATAGTCAATTGCTTGAAATGCAGGGTCATATATTAACTCATTTATTCAGAAATATATTTTATAGAAAGGGGGCGTAGTTAACTTGCAACATATAAGTGTGAACGATATAAGAAAAGTATTGCAAGGAGAATTAATAAGCGGTTCTGAACGCTGGTCTGTTAAACATGCAATTTATTATAACCGACATGAATTGACTCAAAATCATACACTTATGTTTGTTAGTAAAAGTGATACAATCAACTGGCAAGAAATAGATCAAAAGGGGCCATCTCTAGTCATTTCTGATAAATCATCAGAGGAATTGAAAAATGCGCTAAAGAATACGACCGTTATACGCGTCAAGAGTATTTTGCACGCCTATTGGAAATTCATGGGGTATTACAGAGATCTATTTCAAATACCAGTCGTTGCTTTGACTGGAACATGTGGTAAAACGACAACAAAAGAGATGATTAAACACATAGCTAGTAAGGAATGGAATGTTCAAGCATCTGTCAGCAGTAAAAATGAACCTCGACAATCCTTACCGTACTTGACTGGCATCGATCAGAAAACAAAAGCAGCTATCTTTGAATTAGGACTGGGGAATATAGGGAATATTAAACACCAATGTATGATTTATCAACCTACGATTGGTATTATTACGAATATTGGTGTCCATCATTTAGATGGATGCAATAATCTTGATGGCTATATCAAAGCAAAGGCTGAAATTGTAGAAGGAATAAGAAAAGATGGCACGTTAATCATTAATGGTGATGATGAAAACATTAAAAAAATCCCCCTAAATAAATTTAAAGGAAAGATTATTACCTTTGGCGTCAACGAAAAGGCAGATTATCAAGCTACGAATATACAATTCACAAAAGGCGGCATGAAATTTGTACTAAAAGTGTCAAATGCCAAATACAATTTATTTGTCCCAGGATACGGAGAACACCAAGTATATAATGCATTAGCGGCTATAGCTGCCGTAAAGGAAATGGGACTTTCCATTGCTGTTGCAATTTCGCAATTAAAAACGTTCAAAGCGATGGCAAGACACTTAGAATTTTCTACGGGCATCGGTGAATGTACTATAGTAGATGATACTTGGACAAATAACCCGACTTCTGTTGAAGCAGCACTGAAGGTTTTAGATACGGTAGGAAAAGGGAAAAAAGTAATTCTTATTTTAGGTGACATCAAGCGATTAGGAAATTTCGAAGAAAAATATCATCGAGAGATTGGCACAATGGTTGCGAAAAGAAACATTGATACGCTTATGACTATTGGCAAAAGAGCAGAAAATATTGCGAATCAAGCGTTGAAGGATGGCACCAAGGCAGATGTTCATATGTTTAATGATGTTACAGGCGTTTTAGATGTACTAAAGCATAAGCTCGATAGTGAAACCATTGTACTTATTAAAGGTCCAATGTCTAGCAAATCTATGATAGAATTTGCGAATCTGTTAAAAAATAAATAAAAGAAAAAGAAGCTTCCTTAAGGAATGCTTCTTTTTCTATATACAATATAAAACATGTAATTCTGTTGATCATCTCAAATTTGAAGCATTTGAAATGATTCTAGTAAATTTTTTTAAAAAACACGTTTTGCTGTAATATAATGCTCTTTATAATAGTCAACCATTAGTACTCTTGTAGTAATACCATTAGAACTTGGAATGATAATACGTTGATCTCCTGCATAGATAGCTACTAGTGAAGGGGTTTTAGAGCCTTTAGCACTATTGAAGAACACCAAATCTCCCTTTTTTAAATTGGTACGTGAAACCGTTGTACCAACATTCATTAGTTCCTTTAAATTGGTTGTACCAAGTTTAATTCCACTCTTACGATAGATAAAGTCTACATATCCTGGCGCTGTAAAGCGAAGACTTGCTTCATTATTAGTAGAGCTCATCGTTACTTTATTTTTATAATTAAAGGCGTTTTCAACAATTTTATCGCCTTTCGTAGCAGGATTAGCTGAAAGTAATGTAGGTAATACTCTACGGGCCCCTACATAATTATCTGTATAATATGGTTTGCTATTTAAATCAGAAATAACAATATTTTGTTTAGAATCAGCCATGTGAATCATTTTATTGTTCCCAATATACATACCAACGTGGTCAGGGTCTGTCCCAGTTTTTTTACTCTTAAAGAATAGTAAATCACCTTTTTGTAATTGATTTCTGTTAACAGATGTTCCTTGTTGTATCATATAATCTTCATTATAAGTCCCAATATCCACACCATTTTTCTCGAAAATGTACATGATAAATGTAGCACAAGAAAACTTATAAGGATATGTAGCCTTGTATACTGAATTACTGTATGTCGCTTTACCAATTAAGCTTTTTCCAGTTTGAATTAGTTGATCCGCTTTCGTATTAACTGCTTGTGCGTTATTCAGGGCATTTGTTGTTGCAGCCTCTACTTCTATAGGGTGAATAGTTGGTTGTACCATCCCCACTGTGCTAAAACCGATCGTCAATGCTAATGTTGTTGTTAAAAATCGTTTATTCATGTTGTTAATTTCCTCCTGAAGCTATTGTTAGGATTAATCCTGATTTGGATTACCACTGGAATTAATCGTAGCATGAAAAAGTAGGGCTTCTTTGAGGTAATTGTTACCACAGTGGATGGGAATTCACTGTAAACACCTGATATAAAAGGCTTCATCGCCTTAATTTACAGTTTTATTACAAATGTTTCAGTTGGGTGAAGTATTTGTAGAAACGAAAGGTAATAGGGGCAGGCAGTACAAGCATTTCTAAGCAGTGGAAGGAGGCATTAAAAGACATGACGGAGGAGAAACGACAATCACATCTTTGGGGTCTAGCAAGAAATAACGGTTGGAAAACAAAATGATCAAAGATCTTAATTGAGAAGCTTTATAATGAGTGGGGGCTTCGTTCTAAGCTACTAGGAGCAAGCGTCGAACTGTTTCCCACCCCTCATTATGCCTACGATTTAACGGACAGCTTTGTGTGTAAATCTTTTTTTGTTTTTGGAAGGCAGATGTCGATAAAATTCAGAAGTTGGGTGATAAAACGCAAAAGTTAGTCGATAAAACTAAAAAGTTGGATGATAAAACGTGAAAGTTAGTCGATAAAACTAAAAAGTTAGGCGATAAAACGTAAAAGTGTTCCGATAAAATTAAAAAGTTGGATGACATTTTGTTAAAACGTTCTATTCAACTGTTTTGCTATTTAAATTTCCTGAATCATCTCCACTCTATTACCGAATGGATCCCTAAATTCAAAGCGGTCAAAATGAGGAATTGGAACTGAATCGAAAATTTCGATATGATGCTCGGCTAATGCCTTTTTCCACTGTTCTATATTTTTAACTTGATAGGCAATATGAGCCTTTGTTGTTAATCTATCAAAGCCATCCTCTGTCCCAACATGTACCTCTTTATTGCCGACTTGTAACCAAAATCCACCTCGTCCTTTAAGCGAATCAGGCTTTTCAATTTCTTTTAGTCCTAATACTTGACAGTAAAAATGTCTCCCTTTTTCTTCTTCACCTTTTGGAATTGTTATTTGAACGTGATGTAAGCCAATAACCATTTTTTCTCCTCCCTTAATTCTAATCAATACTTACTTCTAGGATAATATTGCTAAATCCTTTAATTTGACGAATAAATCGTATTTTTCCTCACGAATGGAGCCTTAATAAAACCAGTAATAAGTATTAGGGAATAGGCCCATAGAAGCCATGAGGCGAAATAACGATCTAAATCAGCTGATAAATTCGGAAAAACATTATCGAAAACTAATAATACGACTGCATCGATGAGCATTCCAGGTAATGCGATACAGGTTGCAGCCTGTAATCGCTCTGTACCCTTTATCTTTTTCAAAGAATAAATAGGTATTGTCGCTATCCATACGAGCGGAATAGCTAAAATATAAGCGGCTATCATGAATAAAGGTTCTTCAAGGATAAAAAAGTAATTCCCCATTAATCGGAATACAGCACTTGCTACAAGCCAAATCGCAAACCCCCAGCATAAAAAGAATGGCATTGTGGTTCCTCCTCAAATTATTTTCCTAGACGATACAGTGTCAGCAGGATTTTTTCTAATTGTTGATAGAATGCATCTACATCGAAATCGTCCCGCATCATCACTTGTATGGCTAAACCGTCAATAAGGGCGTTGAGAAAAATGCTCCAAGTTTCTGCTGAGACACCATCAATTGGTGATGTATCCCATAATCTGTCTAAAACGTTACATAAATGTTCATTTTCAGACGCTAGGATTTGTCCAATTTGCTGTTTAATAGTTGGGTTAGTAAAGCCAAAGACGATTAAAGAGAAAAATAATTTATGATAAAAAGCATCGTTTTCATACCGACTTTTTGCAGAGAGAAGTGCAGATTGAATCATTTGTTGATCAGTCGTCAATATCTCATTCCAAGAATTTTCACAGATGTCTTGGACAATTTCGAGAATTATTTGCTCTTTTGATTTGAAATGATAATAAATAGTTCCCTGTGTCACACCAGCTTGCTCAGCAACAGCCTTTAATGTAAATTTTTCAATCCCTTTTTCTACTAAACTTTTCTTGGCAGCCGTTAATAAATCTGACTTTTCGATACCAGTAGGTTTTGCCATCTATTACACCTCCTTTTTATTAGTTAGTTGGATAACTAACTATAAAATAACAAAATATTACTTAATTTACAAGTGTGGATTCACAACAAATAAATGCTAGAAGCACAACATAATACTAGATACTATGGAACGGCCATATCATGGATTATTTACGCAGCAAAGATGTTCCGAGCAAATAACACTGGGGATTACACGGCAATACTTCCAGAAAACGAAGAGCTTGGCCATTATATCGAATATTTATGTAAACAGCCGAGAACGTGTAACAATAAGAAGATTTAAAGTGAAATGAGAATTGATGAACAAATCTTAGCAAATCCAGTATTACGTGAAGTACGCGACGAACAATCGGTATTCAATTATCCGAACGGGAAAGCAAAGTATATAATATATGTGATACGTGGACTGAAAAATAACTGAACTATATGGTGAATGAAACTATTAAAGGGTCACCAAGGTAGTAGCGACCCTTTGTCATAAGAGAGGTGCGAAAGGCTGGTAGATTTGTATTGATATGCTAACAGTTTTCTCTGTTTATGAAAGTAGCACCAATAATAATTAGAAGAATGAATAGAACGACGAGTAGAGCGAATGATGAACCAGTACCGCGGCTATAGCCACCGTAACAGCCACAGGAATAACAATTGTTAAAGTTCCCCATATTTCCGTAGTATCCCATAAAAAACTCCTCCTTTCTACAATATATAATATGTTAACTGTAGAAAAGGGGCGGGATGTTCATCCATTTCTAGAGGCATAAAAATCCAGTTATGAACATCATTCGAGCCATGTGTGAAGCTAAAAGGGGGGTTAAGGGAAGCATAACAAAAGGACTTACATATATGAAGATTAATCATAAACGCAAGTCCTATTCTTATTGAAGTAAAGTTCTTGTTAGTTGAACAAGATGGTATTAATATTTATCATTTTTGAATTAAATTCAGTGCGTTGGTTATATAAATTTTATCTTTGTCTAAATCAAGGAATTCATCCTTCGCATTACTAATATTGGGATAATAGCCAAGTGTTAAGATTACATTTTCGTTTTCTTTAAATATAATTAAATGATTAGGCAATGCAATATTCATGCTTTCGGTACTTTCTTGTTCTGCTCTTTCAATCGAATTAATAAGTCGCTTTATTTCTTCTTTCGATTTAATGACTGAAATAACTTCACCTTCTTGCACGCTATATTCTTCAGGACTTGGTGAAGCACTTGCGAATTTCAAAATCTCAATACTTGTAATTGTAGTATCATTTTCAAAAATACTGTTTGAACATCCTCCCAAGAATAAAACCAACAGGAATAGTAATAGCAAATTATTTTTTATAATAACAAATCTCTCCCTACTAAACTTATTAAATTCTTCAACTAAACTGCACCGTTAGCTGAATAAAAAACAAGAGCTGTCTTAACAGCTCAATATTCTTCAAAGCACCAGTTAGTTTAATATCTTATTTGTTTAATCTCTCTCAGTATTCATTTATCTCAATTTTTTTCGCATTTGCTTGTTGGGGATAACTATCCTCTATTGCGTTTGTCCAAACTGAAACAATAAGTCCCACTTTTAAAGATTCCATTTCATCCGTTGAAAACCATACCGCATCTGGTCTCCCGTCTGGTAATTTTTCGGTTTTGTTTTCCACTAAAAATCTTTCACCTTCTATTTGAACAATTTCGCCTATGATTGTAGGTTTATCTGTTATTTCCTGTGTTGATTTTGAAATCTCTTTGTTGAGTTCCTCCTCTTTACCACTTTGTTGACAGCCTAATAACCCTATTGATAAAAATATTAAAGATAAAATTAAGCTAATTTTTTTCAATATCATCACGCCCTTTTATAAATTAGACTGAATTTCGTGATTTTTGTTTCAAATTTTATGATAATTTATTCCACTAAACTGCTTCTGTTGTAATAACTTTTGTACATTCTAAATCAACACAATTATGACTATTGTCTCACGGTTTCGGGGTACTTAAACCAGCATCTTGGAATGCTTTTAGAACATCATCTGCACTATAACCCATATTTGTTTTTGTATATCATCTGTAGATGTTTTGTGTGTCTCATCTACATTGTATTTAAATTCAAATACACCAATTTCATTTAATCCAGTAGTTGCTTTTCCTTTATCATCAAGTGCTACTTTTGCCATTGCAGAATATGTATTAGCAACACTATTTTCGGTTTTAACATTTACCCAAATTGAGCTAACATTTTTGAACTTATCTTTAGCTAATTTTTTTGTCTGCTCAACCAATGCTCTTAATTTTTTTTCATCAGTGGATGGTGTAGACAATGTTACTCGCCACATTCCTTTACCAAAATCATCTTCTTCAATTTTGTATTCGGACATTGGTTGCATTTTCATCTTTATCCTCAAGTGCAACTTTTTCTTCAGGTGTTTCTTTCTTAGGTTTTGCTATAGTCTATACTTTTTCTTTGTCATTTTCAGTTGTATCAACTGACTCATTTGTAAAGCCAAATCCAATAAACGATTCAATCATTAAAGATCAAGGAAAGTATTGTAGATTTATCCGTATATTACTATAAAATAATTTACATAAGAAGTAATTTGTAAATAAAAAGGAGGATAGGATGAGTAGGACTAAAAAGAATCATGACACAGATGTTGACAAGTAGTTTTATGAATTTTCTAGGTTTACTTCAGTAAAATAAGGTATATTATATTTGTTGAAAGATTTTCTTTAAAGACAAGAAAAGTAGGTGAACAAAGTGGGGAAATATCAATTGGATACCAAAGGTAAGGTAGCTGTGACAAAGTATCATGAAAAACACAAGCCTGCCAAATTTGATAAAAAGCAGCAACTTGAAAAAATACGTGCGGAGTATTTGAAAAAGAAGCAAAAACAAACAGATAAATAATATGAATGAAAACATAGGAAGACTAAAATCTCCCTATGTTTTTCTTAGATGAAGAGAAGAATTTGTACCACATTTTATTAGAAGTAGTATATTTAATAGCCCCACTAATACAATTAGCAATCTCAAAATTTACATTTGGAAAAAGGTGTGAGTAAGTGCTTAGTGTCGTTTTTATATCTTCATGGCCTAGCCTATCTTTTATAATTAATGGATTAGTATTATACTCATTAATCAAAAATGAAGCATGTGAATGACGTAAGCCTTTTACTTGAATAGGCTTCACTCTAGCAAGCTTGTATAGGATTATTATTTACAGTTATTGGTGAACTTTCGGGGAGTCCCCATTTTACTGGGGTTTTTATGAATTTATTGAGTGAAAGTTTTTCTATAGAGACTTTCACTTTTTTGATTAGAGAAAAGCTAACCGATGGATAAAAATGGTGTGTAGTATTATTAATAGAGACAACAAATTTGACCATAAGGAGATTTGATTTGAAGTGCATTTATATTGTGGGCAAGTAAAAGAGTTAATCGGATTATCATCAAATGAAATTAACCTCGGTGGAAATTATGTACCTGAAATACACGATGCTTAAGTGGCTGAATTGACTTTAAAAATTGACTCCATTACAAAAGATATTAGTAATCTATTAGGATAGTGTCAATATACACAAACCACTATGGTATAATAATAAAAACGGAATAATAAGATAGAGGTACAAATCAGAATTTCGATTTGTTTAAAAGGGAAGATCGGTGCAAACCCGACGCTGTCCCGCAACTGTAAATGGGAGCACGTTTCAAAAGACCACTGTTACGCAATGTAATGGGAAGGTGAAAGGTGTGATGAACATAAGCCAGGAGACCTGCCTTTATCTAGTACAACCAAAAAACCTACGAGGATAGGGGGTGTTGAGTGTGACTAGAGAAATTCTTCTGCATGCTCATAGTACGATGATTGCTGAACAGGTAGCTTCTATTGCTAATAGAAAGCTTTGTTCGCCATGTCAATCACCGTATTATGTCGTGTATTTGTCATAGTAGACATCTTTCTGTAGAGGGAAAGATGTTTTTTTATGCTAAAAATGAAGGAGTGTTACACATGAATCCACAAGTAATCGAGTATTATGAAAGTCTGTTAAAATTTGAAATCATGGAAAAGCAGTATACAAGTTCATCTCAAACATTAGGGGAGCTAGTTGAACAATATGTAGGGCAGGATGCTGTTCATAAACATGATATTTTAACAGCTTATACGAATGTAATGAAAGAACTAATTGGATAAAGTGAAACTTTAATCAGTGGGGACGCATTATCCCCACTGATTATTAGTGTTCACCAATCGGGCTTCTACGGGCAGTTAAACCCCATGTAACTTCTTCGCTATAGCTTAATTTTAAAGTTTGGAGTGGTATTGCCCGTTGAAGCGGGATAAAGTGAAACTTTAATCAGTGGGGACGCATCATCCCCGCTGATTATTAGTGTTCACCAATCGGGCTTCTACGGGCAGTTAAACCCCATGTAACTTCTTCACTATAGCTTAATTTTAAAGCTTGGAGACATACTGCCCGTTAAAGCGGGATAAAGTGAAACTTTAATCAGTGGGGACGCATTATCCCCACTGATTATTAGTGTTCACCAAGGTTCAAAGGCTACTTAATGTTCACCATTTTACGGGGCATTAAGTAGCCTTTTCTAATGAAAAAATGCATCGTTCAGCTATTTTAGAAAGTCGTGCTAAATGATTGACATACTAAAAATACATGGGTAAGATTACGTTGAACAATTGTTTTGAACGTTTGTTCAAAAAAGAGGTGAGCTTAATCAATAAAAAATTAGATGTACAAAATGAGAAAAATAAAGAAGTAAAGGACCAAATTTTACAGGCCGCAAAATCTCTTTTTTCTTCAAGGGGATTTGATGGGACTACTGTAAGGCAAATTTGTGATGAGGCGAATGTTTCTCTTGCCTTAGTTTCATATCATTTTGGTGGGAAAGAAAATGTATTTAATGCTTTATTTGAACCTCTTCGTCACACCTTTATGAATGCAAACTATGACTTGAATGATTCATTAGATTCTCTTAAAAGTTTTTGCAGAAATTTCGTCCTTTATCGAATGAACGAACATGAATTGATTGATATTTTACAGCAAGAGATTGTCATGAATAGTCCTAGATTAGAAATGCTAAAGGATGTTTTTTTACCATCTTGGGAGCAACTCCGCGCTATTTTAGTAGCCTGTAAAGAGCAAAAGACAATTGATTTTGAATCGATTGATATAGCAATAAATTTTATTATGGGAACGTTAATGTTCTCCTTTAATAATCCGTTTTTAAATCGTTCTTCGTTCGATACAACTCCTGAACATATAGCGGATCTTGCAGTAAGCTTCGTATTAGATGGGCTTCATACAAAAAATTGAAAAGAAGGTTTTAACAATGAAAGCAGCAAAATTATATGGAATAAAAGATATCCGTGTTGAAGAAGCAGCACTTCCAGCATTAGAACATGGAATGGTCAAAGTAAAAGTTGAGTTTGCAGGTATTTGTGGCAGTGATATGCATGAATACGTAGGGGGTGCCTATCCATTCCGTACACAACCAGTACTAGGGCATGAGTTCGCTGGAGTAGTTGTTGAAGTTGCGGATGGTGTGACACATACAAAAGTAGGTGATCGCGTTGCGGTTGAACCACCAATTCCATGTGGGAAATGTGATAACTGTAAACGTGGCTACTCGAATCTGTGTAAAAAAGGACAATCCTATGGATATACAATTTCTGGTGGTTTTGCAGAATATGCAGTTGTCAGAGAAGAAAATGTATATCAATTACCAGATAATATGAGCTTAGAGCTAGGGGCACTTGTCGAACCAACAGCGGTTGCGGTACATGCCGTACGACAAAGTCAGCTAAAACTTGGTGATACAGCAGCTATTTTTGGTGCTGGTCCAATTGGATTGTTAGTTTTACAAGCAGTAAAAGCAGCGGGTGCTAGTGAAATTTTTGTTGTGGAAGTTTCAGATGAAAGACGTCAAAAAGCACTTGATCTAGGTGCAACTTATGTCATTAATCCAATTGAAACAGATGCAGTTGCTTTTATCCGTGAAAAAACAAACGGTGGAGTCGAAGTAGCCTATGACGCAGCTGGTGTTCAAGCTACATTTACAAGTGGCGTAAATTCTGTACATCCAGGTGGCGAGTTCAAAATCGTCAGTGTTTGGGAAAGACCTGTTGAATTCAATCCTAATACAGTCGTTTCACCAGAAGTAAAGATTAGTGGTTCATTTGCTTATTTTAATATATTCCCTGAAGTTATTCGTTTACTTGCAAGAGGCGTTATTGATGGAAATGCCGTAATTACAGATCAAATAAGCTTAGATGATATTGTGGAAAAAGGTTTTGAAGCACTAGCAAAAGATCGTAGCCAATGTAAGATTCTTGTGAATATGAATTTATAATAGTATAGAAAACATAGAGTAGCCAAACTTGACAATGATTGAGTTTGGCTACTTTACTTTGCGTATAACCTGATTATTTTAATAGGAATACATATATTTGTCATAAAAATAACCCTAGGACTTCATACTTATTTCACTTTTTATCTATATAATAATTTTGCGCTTATTATTATAGATTGGAGACTACAACATGAAAAACTCGCTTTACCAAAGCTTTTGGCGAATGCACTTTTATGCCGCATTATTTATTACTCCACTGCTTATTTCGCTAACATTAAGTGGTATTGGTTTTTTATTTTATACCAATGTTGAAAATCAGTTATATGATAAATACTTTTTTGGTGAAAGTGGAAAAACCGAGGTACAATCCATTGATGATGCTGTTAAACTTGCAGAAGAATCATATGCTGGCTATAAAACAAATAAAATTATAGAGTTAGAAGAGCCATACAATACACGTTTATCGATGAAAAATGCAGATGGCAAAGAGAAATATGTGTTCTTAGATGATCATAACCAAATTATTGGTGGTCAGGATGCTGGTTACACATTTGCAAATATTATGAGAAATACCCATAGTTCCTTATTTATTGGTGGGACGGTTGTCAATTATTTAGTCGAATTAGCTGCGTGCTGGGCTATTTTTCTAATGCTTTCAGGCATTTACATGACGTTTAAAGCAAAATTACTAAAGAAAACAAAGCAGACAAACAAACGTCAGAAGAGCAGGAAATTTCATGCCCTTGTCGGGACAATTATTACGATTCCAATGCTTGTTATTATTTTCACAGGCTTACCATGGTCTGCGTTTATGGGGAAATATATTTACCAAGCTTCACAAGACCATCCTTCTTTCGGCACGCCATTATTGCAGCAACAGCCACCAACATCTGATGTCAGTGAGATTCCTTGGGCTACTCGTCAAGAAACCCCTCCAACGTCAGATTCAGGACATGCAGCCCATCACGGTATGGGGGCAGATATGGGCTATGTTGCGAACCCTAACCAACTAAGTGTGGAAAAGCTACAACATGAAATTGATGCAATGAATATTTCAAAACCATACGCTATTATTTATCCTACTAGTGAAGATGGTGTCTATACGGTTGCAAAATCTAGTAACACAGGTGTGACAGGTCTTGATGTTAGTCCGGATGATGAAACGACAATGTATTTTGATCAATATAGCGGGAAATTTATAGACAAAGTTGGCTATGAGGACTATGGTATTCTTGCTAAATGGTTCACTTGGGGAATTCCTTTACATGAAGGTCATTTGTTTGGCTGGCCAAATAAATTAATCAATTTACTAGTATGTCTAGCATTTTTAGTAGTTATTGTTTGGGGAGTTAGAACATGGCTACTACGAAAAAAACAAGGGATGCTATCTGCACCACCTAAAATCTCTCAAAAAATATCCATTCCTTTTATCATTTTCATGATTATTTTAGGAATACTGATGCCACTATTTGGCCTTTCTTTAATTGCTGTCGTACTGATTGAAATAATCATAAATTTGGTGTCTAAAAATAAAAAAGAAGCCAATTAAAATAGTAAGCGATACTGTATCCTTTATAGAAGAGGAATGCAGTATCGCTTTTCTTTTTTAAAGCCAACCTTTATCACTGGCGACTTGGACTGCTTGTTGTCTAGATTCGACTTGTAGCTTTTGAATAGAGGTGGATAAATAGTTTCGAATAGTGCCTTTCGTTAAAAATAACTTTTTACTAATCTCATTTGTAGAGTGGCCTTCTTTTACAAGCTGAAGAACAGCAATTTCACGTTCATTCAATGGATTCTGTTCTTTCATAAACAACGTGGCTGCTAAATCTCTGCTGACGACTTTTTCATCATTCATCACTTTTCTTATTGTTTCAATCAAATAGTCGATTGGTTCATCCTTTAATAAATACCCATGTACCTCACAATCCATTGCTTTTTGCAAATAGCCAGGGCGGGCGAAGGTAGTAACAATCATCACCTTGCACGGTAAATTTGCCTGTCTAATTCTTTCAGCAAGGTCTAGCCCAGAAAGATTTGGCATTTCGATGTCCAAAACACATACATCTGGTAGCTCATGTTGAATATATTCCCACGCTTTTTGACCATCTGAAACTTCTGCAATCACTTTTATATCAGGCTCAAACGACAACAAGGAAGACAAGGCGCCCCGTAACATTTGTTGATCCTCTGCTAGTAATACTCGTATCATGTAGTTGGTTCCTTTCTGTAATGTTGGATAGGCAGTGTTAACGTCACAATTGTTCCGCCTGTCGGTAAATTGTTAATGACAGCATGTCCTTGAAGGGCATTCATTCTTTCTTTCATCGATGTTAGACCATTCCCGTGCCCTTGGTTTTGTAAGCCGATACCATCATCAATAATGTTAAATGTTAAAACGCCATTTATAACATTGATAGCTATTTGGCATTTTTTTGCTTGACTATGTTTAATAATATTTGTAGTAGCTTCCCGCAGACATAAGGACAGCATCGTTTCTTCTACACTCGCTAGTAGCAGCTTTGGACAGTTATTTTTGATTTTTATTGAGATATCCGCTGTTTGTAAATGTTGTTTACAAAGAATAAGCTCACTGTCTAGCGAAATAAAATTCATATCGGAGACTAATTCTCTTACTTGCTTTAGTGCAGTTCGTGTTGTTGCTAAAATATCATTTAGCTCATCTTTCACACGCATTGTATCTTTGTCGACTAATTTTGATGTTAGTTCGGTTTTTATTTTAATCATTGTCAATGTATGACCAATTGTATCGTGGAGGTCTCTCGCAATACGTTGTCTTTCCTCTTGCTGAACAAGCTGGGTATTTACCACTGTTAATTCTGATTGTAATTTTTTGGACTTTTCAACGTAGTAAATTAGCATTGGAAATAGTAGCTGAATGATCATGATGGGTATTAATGCTTGGGATTGTAATTTGTAAGATGCTCCTGATTCAAACCATATAACTATAAAAAACATAAGGGCAATGGCAATCATTCCTAAAGCAATATGCCACTTCTTTTTAGCTCGCCCAATTAAATCGGCAAAGGTAAAGCCGAAAACTAACATAGCAGAACCTTCATAAATACCCAGTATGATAATAAGAGTAAAGCCTATTAAGGAAGCAAAAAGTAAACGCCAATCTTGATTCCATAATGCAATATAGAATGCTATTAAAAATAAAATAAGGATTAATATTCTAGCCAATAAAGGTAATTGAGAATTTGAACTTAATACCATGGTAAATAAAAAAACGAGCGATACAACATCTAGAATTAAATAGTGTTTTGCTTGATCTCTTGGATATATCTTTATAGTTCACACCAACCCTTTATTTCTGCGTGACACTTTGAATGGCATGTTTGCGAATCCATTCCATAGGTCCAACATGAAAATGCTTGATACAAATATGTGCAATGAAAAGTTGTAGAAGGGAGAGGGTTAACCAAATGCCGATCACTTCAATACTATTTAATTTTCCACCTAAACCTAAGCCCCAGCCATAGAAAATAATAGATGCAATAATATTTTGAAGCACATAGCAACTTAAAGACATTTTCCCAATCTCGCCAAATCTCTTCCATAACCAATCAAGCTTCTTATATTCTATCATTTTACCTAATATACCAATATAGCCAATAGATAGGATTGGTGCAAATAAATAACGAACAGGAAAATCAAATGCTCCGCCAGGAATAAAGATTAGGAGGTTCAAGGGTACCCCAATAAAAATACCGATTTTGAATAGCCTTTGACGCGCCTGACGTCCTTTGTCATCTTGCGAAAATACACCATTTCTCATCAGCTTAACACCAAGTAAAAATAAAAAGATATTCATTGGGATAATAAAAATAGCTTCCGTTCTATAATAAAGAAAATTTGTTAAACGATATTTTATTTGCTCAAACCAAGTACCATTCTCATAAAGACTAACAACAGGATCGAGTCCAGCAAAGGAAGCATTAGCACCAAGCAATGCGCTGACTAAAATAAGCAAAATCATTACTGCATGGAAACTACCAAAAACGTATAACGCTCGTTTAATCGCTTTATCACCAAATTTAACAATAAAGGCAACAATGATAGCTGTCACAGCATAGCTCATTAAAATATCGTATTCCATAACTAAGGTAAAGTGGATCAGCCCCTCCATAAATAAAAAGACTAGCGTCCAAATATACATTCCTGGCCAAGCATTCCCTTTTCGCATGGCTTGCTGATATTTTAATTCTAGACCTACACCAAACATGATTGTTAATAAACCAAGGAGTTTACCGTTTACGAAAAATAGGACTACCATTCGTAAAAAGTCGTTTAATGACCACCAACCTGAATAATGACTCGTTGTGATATACGAAATATCTCCAAGATAAGCAAAAATCCAAATATTCGTACCGAGTGTCCCTAATACAGCAAAGCCTCGTAACATATCGATTAAGGGTAATCTTTGTTGAACTTTCATTATAGAATCACTCTTTCTTTGTTTTCTTACAATAATGATAAGAAAATGAAAGGAAAAAACATATTCACACCAGTCAAAGGTTCTTTATGACAGGTGTCATTTTATGGTGTATCAGGTAACAAAAACTAGCGGTGATTTAGCATAAAAAGCCCTTATCTTCCTTGTATAACCATCTTGATGGATTAAATGAATTGAAGCAGAAGTTAGCCATTCAAGAAGTAAAAAAATTAAATGAATATATGCTTCAAGCTGCAGTAGGACGTTCAGGTGATGATGCCGTTCGTGCAATTAGTAAAGCATATCTTCAACTTGTTAGAGAGCATCCAGGGGTGTATGATGCTAGCACTCGCTTTCCAGATGCTAACGATCAAGAATTACAGCAAGCCCAAGAATCTGTCGTACAACTTGTACTTCAAGTGCTAGATGCCTATCATTTGCAGGAAGAAATTGCGATTCATCTGGTCAGAGGATTACGAAGTATTCTACATGGATTCTCTTCTATTGAACAGATGGGGGATTTTTATTGAGGGCATTCATGCAGTGACGATTAATGAAGATAAATATATGCAAACGAATGACTAAGGAGGAAATTTTGCTCCATTTTAAAAGGGATGTTCTGAGTGGGGGGGAAAAAAAGAAAGAAGCGGGTAATGACACAGAGGATTAATTTCCCGCTTTAAATTGTTGAACAGAATTGATGTTGGAGTTGGAGACTTTTCGTTGAACGAGTCTGCTGCTCTTTCTCATTTACATAGTAGTTAAGAAGTATGTTTTCAAGTTAAATAACATCCTCACACTATTTAGTACATGAATAAATTCTATAGTCTAAAACGCCTTCATACTTTAAGTTCATATCAAAATGTTTATCCATTACCTCATAAAGTTCAGGTGCAATATCCTTGGAGTGATGAAGTTCAGGAATGGAGAAGATTGATTTGTTTTTTTGTATACGAATCTTTTTAAAACCAGCCTGGTTAAACAAAGCTACCCAATCTTTCTTCATTGAACAAGAATCAAATCCATAAAACTCTTTGATTTCCTTTTCAATTTTTTCTTCAAGTGGTTGATGAATAGTAAATTCAATGGCAATAAACCGACCGCCTTTTTTTAATAAACGAAAAATTTCTTTAAGGGCATTAGGTTTATTGACAAAAGAAAGAACAGATTCAGAAATAATAAAGTCAAATGTATGATCAGGTAATGGTACTTGTTCTATAGAGCATTGAATTATTTTTACGGGTAAGTGATTTTTTTTCATTCTCCTTTTAGCCTTTGCGACCATTTCAGGATTGATATCAATACCAGTTACTTTTGCTTTATATGTCTCCGCCAAATAGGCAGAAGTTTGGCCTGTACCACACCCTACATCCAAAATGCGGGACTTTTCGTTAATGCTCTCTACCTTGAATATTTCCTTTGTTAGATTAATGCCACCAGGATGCGCACCGCCAACGCCAAATTTGGACAGAAAATCTAGATACTTTGAATTTTTAATCGGAATCCCTTCTTTATTCGTATTTTTGTATAATATGAAATTAAAAATAGGTTGGTTCCTGAGCTGTCATGAAGAACCTTTACAGAAAGGAAGGGGAGAATAATAAATAGTTGGGCTTCAACATTTTTACAATACATATCTATACATTTTTTTAGCAACTCTCTCCGATAGTCTAAACAATAAAAAATTACAGACGTATACTAGTAAAAAGATATTTGATAGGGGGTGAATTGATGCCATTTTATCCACCGAATCCTAGAATGAGACCATTCCCACCAAGATATAGACAAGGTTTTGGCCCTCCTATTCAAGGTAGAAGGGGGCAACCTTTCTTTAACCATAATCAACAACCCCAAATTTCTAGATTTGGAAGATTACCACAGCATTTAAATACAATTATGGGCCATGCGGGAACAATAACAAATGGAGTTGGTATGCTAAGGCAAATGGGAGCATTTTTAAATTTCTTTAGATAGTTTATTTCGAAGGAACGTAGTTTGCCTTTATAAAAATTAGCAAGATAGACTTGAGTGTAATTAGAACCCCTCTGAAGAGTAATTTTTCTTAAGAGGGGTGAATAATCATTGTATTTAGTTTTTAATGTTTATTTAAGTTGCTTTTCAATAATAGAGCGATTTTTCTCTTTAAATACTTCATTATGTGATGACACGATCCCATGACGATAGGCTGTAGGCTCTAAATACGTTTTGATAGAGTTCACGGCATTGGCAGCATCCTGGAAAGTACCTAGAAGGAGATTGATTTTTCCTTTAAACGCTAATATATCACCCGCTGCAAAAATTCCAGGCTGAGTGGTTTCTCCCGTTGCTTTCCCTTCAAAATAGTAATTATCTTTTTTAGGAATGGTGATTACTTGATCCAATTCTAATGATGCTTCACGGTTATAGCCATGACTAACAATGACTTCATCGATTTGACGCGTATAGCTTTGTTTTGTTTTTGTGTTTTCACATGTCACTAATTGGATAGCTGTTTTGTCAGCATTAGCAGTTAGTTTAGTAATAATAGTATTACATTCAATTTTTACTCCTGCGTCTAAAGCCTCTTGAATTGTTGCCTCATGGGCCGATAACGTATCTTTACGATAAACAACAGTTACGTTTTTTGCGATAGTACTTAGTTCAACGGCCCAGTCGATCGCTGCATTTCCGCCTCCCGAAATAATAATTTCCTTGTCCACAAAATGTCGATAAGACTGCACGGTATAGTGTAAATTAGTCATTTCATATTTTTCTGCACCTTCTAGTGAAAGCTTTTGAGGGTTAATAATACCACCACCAACTGCTAAAAGAACTGTTTTAGAATAATGTTTATCTCCTTGCGCAGTATGTAGAACAAAAATATCATCTTGGCGCTCGATAAAATCGACTTTTGTGCCTGTTAAAACGGTTGGATCAAAAGTTTTTGCCTGCGCAATTAGCTGTTTCGCAAATTGTTCGCCTAAGACAGGGGGGTGACCACCAATATCCCAAATTAGTTTTTCAGGATAAAGTAATACTTTCCCACCAAGCTGTTGTTGACTCTCAATTAATTTCGTTTTCAATCCTCGTAAACCACTATAAAAGGCACTGTATAGGCCTGCGGGACCACCGCCAATAATCGTTACATCGTATAAATGTTGCATTTATATCACCACATCCTTAAAAAATAAATAATCAATTATGCCTTGGCATAATTGCGTCCGGAATCGGCTTTGTGCAAGCACAAAGAACTCCTTTCCGATTCCGTGACATCCGCCGGAGGCTTTAACTTCTTTCAGCAGATGTCTTTTGTGCCGAAAGCGTAGCGACAGGTACAGATGTTTGGACACCCGCTGAAAAGTAACTTAAATTTGCACTCATCTCACCACCTTACAAATGAGATTTGTAGCTGACGCTTTGCTTTCGCTACAGAAAAGAATTGCTGAAAGAAGTTAAAAAGTATTTGACAAAACTTTATAAGAAAACTAGACTAACTTTAGTGATAATGATTATCATTATCGGTTAATCGTTATCATAGCATGGAAAGAACAAAAAGGAAAGAGAGGTTACGTTGTGCGTTTACAAGTTGAATCGATTCGTATCGGCTATGAGGACAAAACGATTGTGCACGATTTATCGCTACAAATTCCAGACGGTAAAATAACGACCATCATTGGTTCCAATGGCTGTGGTAAATCTACACTTTTAAAGGCTATTACAAGGATTTTGAAGCATAAGAGTGGACAAGTCATATTAGACGGTCAAAATATTTCCGAGATGAATACAAAAGAATTGGCGAAAGAGCTGGCTATATTGCCACAAAGTCCGGAAAGTGCACATGGTTTAACAGTGGAAGAGCTTGTATCCTACGGTCGATTTCCATATCAAAAGGGCTTCGGTAATTTATCGCAAAAGGATAAAGAAATGATCGACTGGGCCTTAAAGGTAACTAAAACGGATGACTTTCGTCAGAATACGGTTGATGCCTTATCAGGTGGACAGCGTCAACGAGTGTGGATTGCGATGGCATTAGCGCAAGAAACCGATATTATTTTTTTAGATGAGCCAACAACTTATTTAGATATGGCCCATCAGTTAGAGGTTTTAGAATTACTGTACAAGCTTAACGAAGAAGAAGGACGCACAATTGTTATGGTGCTACATGATTTAAATCAGGCAGCACGTTTTTCAGATTATATTGTTGCGCTATCAAAAGGAGAGCTTGTGAAGTTTGGTACTGCAGAGGAAGTTATAGTACCTGAAGTATTAGAAAAAGTGTTTAATATTGATGCAGTCATTGGAAAGGATCCACGTACAGATAAGCCAATGTGCATTACATATAACTTATTACAAACCGTATAAAAGGAGATATATTTATGAAAAAGTGGTTATTACCAATGTTTATGATGGTCGTACTAGTGCTTGCAGCGTGCGGCAATAAAGAAGAGAAGGCGGATGAGGGCTCTCAAGATAAAGCATCTGCAGAAACGATTACCTATCAATCAGAATCTGGGCCAATTGAAGTACCAGCAAATCCTAAACGTGTAGTTGTGTTATCGTCATTCGTTGGGGATTTATTACAGCTTGGCGTTAATGTAGTAGGTGTTGACTCATGGGCTGCAGATAATCCAAATTTCCAAGATGATATTAAAGATGCAGTAGTTGTTGAGAACACAGATATTGAAAAAATTATCGAACTTGAGCCAGATTTGATTATTGGTTTAAATGGTATTGAAAATGCGGATAAATTAGCGGAAATCGCACCAACTGTATTATTTACTTATGGTAAGGTTGATTATTTACAGCAATTTATCGAAATTGGTAAATCTGTCAACAAAGAAAAAGAAGCAACAGATTGGGTAAAAGATTTTAAAGAACGTGCTGCAGAAGCGGGTACGAAAATTAAAGAAAAAATCGGTGAGAATGCAACGGTTACTGTCGCAGAAATGTTTAATAAACAAATGTATGTGTATGGAGATAACTGGGGTCGAGGAACTGAAATTTTATATCAAGAAATGGGTTTGAAAATGCCTGAAAAAGTAAAAGCAGATGCTTTAAAACCAGGTTATTTTGCAATTTCTACAGAGGTATTAAATGAATATGCAGGTGACTATGTGATTTTTAGTACGTTTAAAGGTGAAGATAGCGCCATTAAAAATGCTGCATGGTTTAAGGATTTAGAAGCGGTGAAGAATGGTCATTTATTTGAAGTGAATGGCAACGAGTTTTACTTTAATGACCCGATCACTTTAGAATATCAACTAGATTTCTTTGAAAAGAAATTTTTACAATAATTTCAGTAGAGAGTAGCGAAGGTAAATGATAAAGTTTCGACATTTCCCATTTTGGCTTCAGGTATTGCTTGCACTGATCTTATTAGCAGTGACAGTTACGATCTCACTTTGTGTCGGCGCGGCAAATACGAGTATTGAAGATGTCTATCAAGCGATTGTCGGACAAGACGGTGGCAAGCATTATGCTATTTTACGTGAAATTCGATTTCCTCGTATTATTGCTGCTATTTTTGTAGGTAGTGCGCTCGCAGTTGCTGGGGCTATTATGCAAGGAGTGACAAGAAATCCATTAGCGGATCCAGGGCTTCTTGGCCTCACAGCAGGTGCGAATGCAGCACTTGCATTGACGATGGCATTCATCCCAAATACCTCGTATTATATGCTTATTATTTCATGTTTCGTAGGTGCTGGTGTAGGGATGATTGTTGTCTATGGTATTGGCGCTTCAACGAAAAATGGCTTTTCTCCATTAAAGTTAGTCTTAGCTGGGGCAGCTGTATCCGCCCTATTACAAGCAATAGCAGATGGGACGGGAATATTATTTCAAATTTCAAAAGATGTTTCGATGTGGACGAGTGGTGGTTTAATTGGCACTACATGGCAATCTTTAATAATAGTTCCTGTAATTGTAATAGGTTTAGTAATCGCGTTTGTGTTTAGTCGTCAGCTAACCATTTTAAGTTTAAATGAAGAAGTAGCTGTCGGGTTAGGACAAAATACAACAGTCATCAAAGGAATTATGATGTTTGTAGTAGTAATTCTTGCAGGATCCGCAGTGGCGCTAGTAGGTAATTTAGCTTTTGTTGGGCTAATGGTACCCCATGTGGTCCGCGCAGTTGTTGGGAAAGACTATCGATTTGTCTTGCCGATGAGTGCTATTATCGGTGGGTGGTTGATGGTAACAGCGGATTTTGCGGGTAGAATGATTAATGCTCCATATGAAACACCGGTAGTTGCCATTATTTCTATAATCGGCCTTCCGTTCTTCTTACTTCTTGTTCGGAAGGGAGGTCGTCAAATTGTTTAATGTCGGACGAAAAAAACAACGTAGATGGTTAATGGTTTGGATGCTATTAACAATAGCTATTTTTGTAATGGGTATTTCAATGGGGGCAGCTTCGGTTTCGATTGATCGTATAATACCGATTTTGTTTGGAGACGGCAGCTTCAAAGAATCATTCGTATTGTTTTCTGTTCGCTTGCCGAGATTGTTTGTGCTGGCAGCAGCAGGGATGGCGTTAGCATTGGCTGGTGCCGTTTTGCAAGGCGTGACACGTAATGATTTAGCGGACCCTGGTATTATTGGGATTAATGCAGGTGCAGGTGTTGGGATTACGCTATTTTATCTCCTTGTTAATGGTGATTTACCTCATTTCGCGTATGTGTTACCACTTATAGGATTTGTCAGCGCTTTATTAACGGCACTCTGCATTTACTTTTTCTCGTATAAGCGCAATGAAGGTGTACAGCCGGTTCAACTCATTTTAGTCGGGGTAGGTGTAGCATCCGCCTTATCTGGTGTAATGATCCTATTAATTTCCTCTGCTGAGCGTAGTGATGTTCAATTTATCGCGCAATGGCTTGCGGGCAATGTTTGGGGTGCAGACTGGCCATTTTTCTGGGCTTTATTGCCTTGGCTTGCGCTAGGCATTCCATTTATTTTGTATAAAGCAAATGTGTTGAATGTACTTGCGATGACCGAACAAACGGCAGTTGGCTTAGGCTTGAATATCGGCCGAGAGCGTTTGCAATTATTAGTTGTCTCTGTCGCATTAGCTGCGGCTGCTGTATCGGTCACAGGAGGCATTGCCTTTATCGGTCTGATGGCTCCACATATTGCAAAACAGCTTGTCGGACCACGCTACCAGTTCTTTCTACCCCTGACATTGTTTATCGGTGCAAGCTTACTAATGCTAGCGGATACAATTGGCCGCGTAGCTATTTCAAGTGCAACAGTACCAGCAGGTATTGTCGTAGCATGTATCGGCGCACCTTATTTTTTATATTTACTACGAAAAAACGACTGAATGGCTTTGGCTGTTCGGTTTTTTTGTTGTAAGGCTTTATGAAAAGCGAGGCCCCCCGACGGATAGAAGTCTCCGAGCGACGGAAAGAACATCGACATCGACGGAAAGCAATCCCAAGGTGACGGATAGAATTAGCGGCGACGGAAAGAACTGCGACATCGACGGAAAGCGAGGCCCCACCGACGGATAGAAGTCATAGAGCGACGGAAAGAACTCCGGCGGCGACGGAAAGCGAGGCCCCCTCGACGGATAAAAGTCTCAGAGCGACGGAAAGAACTACGGCACCGACGGAAAGCAATCCCAGGGAGACCGATAGAATTAGCGGCGACGGAAAGCGAGGCCCCCTCGACGGATGAAAGTCTCAGAGCGACGGA
>NZ_JBHJTF010000006.1:0-71703 GCF_042267565.1 Lysinibacillus sp. NPDC056232
AAATAAGAAAGTCTTATGGAACAGAAGATAAATCAAAGATGTTGTACACAGGACATGGCAACACCATCTGTGGAGAGCTTTGTAACGCTTCTCTTCTCTTAAGAACATAAGAACCCCACTGCTTTAGCTGTGGGAGTAGTCAGGCAGGGATTGTTTACATGCTATACAATCTTTTAATTAAAAAAGAGGGTGCATTATTTGCTTCCTTTAGTAATTACATTGTTCCTGTAGTAGGTGTACTGATGGGATATTTTATGTTAAACGAATCGTTAGCATTGCAGCATATGATAGGAATATTTATTATTCTTTGTGCGCTTTTGTTGTCAAATAAACAGGCTTTCAAAAGTGACTAGGCAAGGGGAAAAAAGCTTGGTCGTTTGGAGTTTTTAGTATAAAAAAATCACCTCTTAGATGTTAGCTTCTAAGAGGTAGATTTCTATTTTTTAGGTAATATAATAATAAACGTTGTTCCATTAGAAGTTTCGCTCTGTACAGAGATAGTGCCATTATGAGCTTGAACGAGCTTATAAACGATCGCCATGCCCAGTCCGGTACCTTCAGAAGAAGATTCTGTTGTAGTGCCACGATAATATTGTTGGAATATATTGTCCATCATGTGTTGAGACATCCCTACGCCGTTATCCACAATGTGAATTTCTACATGCGCTGCCCTATCAAAAATCTGTGTATAAATATTTGTGTTAGGTGGATTGTGGATAATGGAATTCATAAGAATGTTTTGTAATATGCGTTGCATGAATTTCGTATCAAAGTCAATGTTTATAACAGTTGTATCCGTTTTAAAGTGCAAGATATAGTCATTTGCCTGTGGATTGTTGCTTATAGTAGCAACGATTCTTTTTGTAAAATCCACAATATCCTGATTGGTTTTATGTAAGGGTAACTTTCCATCTGTATTATTAAACTGAATGACGAGACTTAAATCTTGAATAAGTTCCTCCATATGCTTGCCTTTATCTGCAATCTCTTGAATAAAAGAACGAGCTTCATCCTTAGACCAATCGTATTGTTCGTTTAATAATAGAGTAGAGTAGCCTGTAATATACGTTAATGGTGTTTTTAAATCATGCGAAATACCGGCAATCCATTCTTGTTTTGCTTGTTCAACCTTTTCACGTTCTGTTTCAGCGGCTTTTAATTTTCCTGATAAGGATTGTAGATGTTGAAGTACCTCTTGATATAACAGATAACGCATACGGAGCTTTCCTTTACGTGTATAGACTTTTGATAGTCCAACAGGCTGTTTGTAGTTTTCCTGTGATAGCTGATGAATCCAAGACATTATAAAACCAAGAGGACCCCCGAAATACCAACCAAATACAGCGATACAAACAATAGTGCTGAATCCGAAAATCCACGCGACTAGTAGGCTCTGATAAGCTTCACTAACAGATTTTTTAAAGAGTGGGAGAATACCTTCGAGTCCGATAACAATACAAATTCCACTCAAAAGCATCCACAGAATAATCCCCAATGCAAGATGTAACGTAAATCGAGTGTTTATTCGCATAGAGAATCCTCTTTCGGTGGAATGAATTTATACCCAATGCCCCTTAAATTCACGATTATTTTAGGTTTACGCGTATCATCTCCGAGCTTTTTCCTTAGCTTTGAAATATGAATTGTTACGGTTTTCTCCTCACCATATACATCATTCCCCCAGACGAATTCATAGAGCTGTGAAGTGGTGAAAATACGATTTGGATTTTTACAGAAGAAATGCAGTAACTCTAGCTCTTTAGCTGTACACTCGACAGACTGATTGTTAACGGTTAATGTTGCAGATTCAGGATTTAGAGCAAAGTAACCGAAATCAAACTTTGTACGCTGCTGTTGCTGAGAACTCTCATACATTTTTTGACGTCGAAGGATGACCTTTATTCGAGCGACGACCTCTAAAGGATTAAAAGGTTTTGTAATATAATCATCTCCACCAATACCCAATCCCGTTAATTTATCAAAATCTGTAGAGCGAGCACTGACAAAAATAATAGGTGTATTTGTATGCTTGCGTATTTCTGTGCAAAGTTCAAAGCCACTTATATCTGGTAGCATTATATCGAGCAAAATAATATCGTATTGATTTTCTTTTACAAGTTGCAGTGTGCTTTTACCCGTTGAGGCAGTATCAATATGTATAAAGTGTTCTTTTCGTAACGTAATTTCTAATAATTTTAATATACCAATCTCATCATCTACAATTAGGATTTTTTCAGCAGTTTCCATTCTCATCCCTCATTTCAATTTCATCATAACAGCTTCTGATCCTTATATCCTTACTCTCTTGAAAAAATTACTGTCATTTTCCATTGAGTTTACTTTGATTTTACTTTCATTGATTAAGCTTAATGTAACGAATTCAAAATGGTAAGGAGTAAATAACATGGAAACCGTTATTCAAATACAGCAATTAAGTAAGAGCTTTAAAGGAGTCGAAACCGTCTCGAACGTCAATATGAATGTTAAAAAAGGAGAAATTTATGGGTTTTTAGGTCCGAATGGGGCCGGGAAGACAACGATTATGAAGATGATTTTAAACTTAGTAAAACCAACTTCAGGTGATATTAAAATATTGAATCAATCCATCTCAAATACATCCTATCAATACTTAAGCAAAATAGGCAGTATTATCGAGTACCCGGAATTTTACGACAGGCTAACAGCGAAGGAGAATTTAGAGCTTCACGGCGAGTATATGGGGGGATATGAAAAAGGGGCCGCTGAAGAAGCACTAGAGATAGTAGGGCTCAATGGTGTTGAACATAAAAAAATACATGAATTTTCGCTTGGGATGAAGCAAAGGTTAGGCATCGCACGGGCAATTATCACGAAACCTGAAATTCTAATTCTTGATGAGCCAATTAATGGTCTCGATCCTATAGGCATTAAAGATATACGCGAGCTTTTATTGCTTTTAAAAGAAGAGCATGGAATCACTATTTTAATATCAAGTCATATCGTATCAGAAATTGAATCAATAGCAGATACAATTGGCATCCTTCATCATGGGGAATTATTGAAAGAGGTAAGGATGGAGGATATTCGAAAAGAGAATATGGAGTATCTGGAGATTAAAATAGACGATGTGAAAAAAGCGATTCATGTGCTAGAGAATAAATTAGGTGTTCGAAAATATGAAATTGTCAATCAGCATTGTATTCGAATTTTTGAACATGATATTTCTCAATCTCAAATTAATAAAGAACTTATATTAAATAACATTGCTGTCAATGGTATTGAAAAACAGCAACAGCATTTAGAAGATTATTTCTTAAATCTTATCAATGGAGGGAATCAAATTGCTTAAACTATTAAGACTTGAATGGAAAAAGAATAGTATGTCTAGCTATTTTAAAGGCTTAATCATTTGTATTATTGGGATTTTTGCGGCAGTTGCACTTATGGCAGTTGGTTCTGGAGATGAAAAGATGTTTCTAGATTATACAGATTTTATGTCTTTAACAAATATTTTAATTCGAATTGTGTTTATCATTTTTGCGAGTGTGATTTTATCTCGTTTAGTCATTGAAGAATACAAAAATAAGACGGTTCAATTATTATTTACGTATCCATTAAAAAGGAAAAAAATTATTTTTGCAAAGCTGTCTCTAGTTTTCGGATTTTGTTTCTTCAGCATTATCATTGCGACCTTTATGATGAATATCGCTGTTTATTTTTTAAATCCAATGATGAACTTCTTTGAATCTCCTGTTGAGATACAGGAGATGGTAGCTACTATACCGTCTACTTTTATCATTGCTTTTATGATGGCAGGGGTGAGCTTAATTCCTTTATACTTTGGCATGCGAAAAAAATCAACAGCTTCAACAATTACATCAGCTGTATTAATTGGATTTCTTATTAATGCAACGGTTGGGGACACATCTGCTAGTTTATTTCAATTTATTTTGGTCCCAATAATAATGTGTCTATTTGGGCTTATTATCGGTTATCTGTCCTATTATAAAGTCGATAAAGTAGATATTTAACTTAAAATGAGAAATGAGGATGTAAAGTGAAAAAAGCGATCATAGCCTTAATATTCGTTATTGCGGTAGGAGGAGTATTCTTCACCCTTAAAATCAATGGAGAAAAGAGCATCACTGAAGAACAGTCCTTTGATGTTGAGCAAATTAAAGAACTAGAACTAAACATAGAGTCCTGGGATATAGCATTAGAAAATACAGAATCTGATAAACTAACAATTGAATTTGAAGGTAAGCAACAACAAAAGCAGCAAGACAATCCTGTTGAAATTAAAAAAGACGGAAATAAAGTAAAGGTACTTCAACAAGACACTGAAAAAGGGGCTATGAAAAATTTTAGCTTTGGAAAAAAAGATACTATTCACATTTCGATGCCTAAAAATGCAGTGAGTAAGATTGCATTAAAAAATAGTTATGGTGATATCAAAATTAACAACATTGAAACAGGAGAACTTTCGATTTCAACGGATTCCGGCGCTAAAATTATTAAAGGATTATCGGCTGATAAAGGTACAATTACATCAAAAGATGGTGAATTAAGTATCGTAGACAGTTCTTTAAATGAATTAACAATAACCGCTACAAACGGTGATAGCTATATTACTAGAGTCAACAGTGCGAAAACGAAAATTACTTCGACTAGCGGTGAAGTCTTAATGAAAGAAATCATCGAAGGAAAAGCACTATTTGTAGAAACTGCTTCAGGAGATATTACATTATCATACAAAGAGGCACCAAAATCATTAGAGCTTATAGCGAACAGTGAATCATCCGATATAAACGTTAATTTAGAAGGTTATCAGAAAGGAAAACATACAGAAAAATTAAAGAAGGGCAAGATTGGTGATGCGTCGAACGAATTGGAACTAATTAGTAAAGAGGGTATAATAACTGTAAAGTAAAAACTTATAATCTGTCAGGTTAGTGAATAATGTTAAGATGAGAACTTGTTTCAATTCCTCTAGGAGGTTAGAAATGGCTAAACATATCTATGTAATAAGGCATTGCGAAGCTCATGGACAATCGTCGGATGCATCTTTAACAGAACAGGGCTTTCAACAGGCTGAAGTGTTAGCTGATTTTTTTACTGGCAAAAAAATTGATCGAATTATTGCTAGTCCCTTTTTACGAGCAATTCAAACTATAGAACCGCTAAGCAAAAGGGGAAATATAAATATTGAAATTGACGAACGCCTTGCAGAACGCATTTTAAGTACAAGAGATTTACCGGATTGGTATGAAAAGCTTCAAGCGACTTTTACGGATATGGATTTAAAATTTGACAATGGCGAGTCAAGTAACGAAGCGATGAAACGTATCGTTAACGTAGTTGAGGAAACTTTCAAAAGTGAGTCTGAACATACAATGATCGTTAGTCATGGAAATATAATGACCTTATTGTTGAAAAACTATAATAGCGATGTTGACTTTCAATTTTGGACACTTCTAAGTAACCCAGATGTTTTTCAGCTAAGTGTTAAGGATCATGAAGTGACTCTAGAACGTATATTGGAATGATAGAAATTTTTTGCTGTAAATGTATTCTGTGAGAAAAAGAAGCGGTAGTGGGGGAGAAAGATGGATAGGTTATTGCAAGAGATCGTTACTTGGGCCAACAGGGAAGATAAACCAATCGTCATTGGTATTTCAGGACATGGTGCAGCAGGAAAAACAACGTTTGCTAATAAGCTTATTGACGGTTTAAACCAAAGTGAAGTGAATTATATTAATACAGACCCGTATATTGTTAGTTCGGATATACGCAAGCATACAATTATCAACTATACTTTTCGAAACGCACAGCATCAGTTTAAAATGACCGCTTGCCATCCAGCGGCACATCATTTACCTTCTTTGGAAAGAGATATTCAGATGGTTAGAGAAGGTCTGGATTTATTGACAATTGATACGCATTATATGAAAAGTGCGTTAATTTCTTCAAAAACTAAAGTAACCATTGTTGAGGGAATGAGTGTAGCATTTATTAATCCGAAGTTATTTGATTTAAAAATTTATTTTTATACAGATGGTGAGACGGAATTAAAGAGAAGGTCGGGCCGTGATGTACTTGAAAGGGGAACTGATATCAATTATTTAATGCAGTCGCATGAAGAACGTAGAATTCAATATGAATTGTTTATGCATTCGTATAGCCAGCATTTTGATATTATTTTAAAAACCTCCGATGAAGTAATATGTCTAGAAAAAAATACATTTGATAATCGCTACAAGCTTCAACATTAAAAGAGCCTTCACGGGGCAGAAGGCTCTTTTAATATTGAAACTTCACACGGACAGTCGCATTAATAGTCATTTGACCTTGTTCAATAGGTGTAGAAATGGTGGAATCAACCGTCGTCACGGATCTATATAGGACTGGTTCGATTTCATGTTCCTCAACGATTTCGATTGGCTGAGGCTGGATGGGCAAACGCATCGTCTCGGCAATTGTTTTAGCTTTCATTTGGGCATTATGAAGAGCTAAACTTAGTGCCTGTTGGTAATAGGCATCCTTATTTTCAATGTTAAAATGTATAGAGGAAATGCGATTTGCACCATTTTCCACAGCTGTATCAATGACTGCACCAATCTGATTTGTATCAGTCACTTTAACGGAAATGGCATTTGTCACTTCATAGCCATTAAAAACTTGTTTACCATTCTCAAATTCATAATGAGGTGCAATATTGTAGCTTGCAGTTTGAATATGTTCTTTTGGGATATGAAGAGCTAAAATGGATTGTATCACACGATTCATAATCATCGCATTTTCTTGCTGTGCATCTTGTACATTTTTCCCTTGTGTACTTACCTCTACTTGAAGCTGAACAGAGCTTGCTTTAGCCATTACTTTTCCATTTCCGGTCACAACTATGACACGTGGTCCATAAGGAGTTTGCTGACCGATATTTGTATAATACATAGAATACTACCTTTCGTCTTATACTATGCAAGATGAAAATCGTTCAATATGAATTTTAAAATGAAGAAAAAGCGTCTAGTTTAATGCCTTGACGCTTTATTTATGCACAAAAATAGTTGTTATACCATTCTTAATAACGCTTCTACCCCAGACATTCCTTCTGTAATACCAAGTTGATGCGCTTCATATGTCACGGATTCTAATGGAGCTGTCAATAACTCATCAATTGTTTTCACGCCAACTGCTCGACCAGCAATAATTTTCCGGTCTGCTAAGCGGTCATTTAATAGACCCACATCTAAAGCCCCACACATAATGTACCCCGTATCGTTTGAAATGGTTAGCAGTGTTGTTTTTGGTAATTGAACAACTATTGCAGTGAAAAAATAGCCTTTAATCATAATAGGCTCAATTGTTACCATCCGAAATCACTCCTTTTCTCTATATACATATGGCAATAGATAAAAAGGTGTTCGACATTTTCATTAAAAATTATTTGTTACCTAAAACGACCGGTGTTTTTTCAATTGATACAAAAATAAAAGAATCAACCCATTTCATAAGAGTTAATTCTTCTTTTTATTTATTTTGTATAAGAAAGCATAGCTGTTTGCTTGAAATTTCTTAATGCAACCGTTGCCTCGTTTTTTGTTTTATATTCAAACATACGATAAGTATTTTGTTCAAAAACTGTAATAATCCACATATGAAAAAATCCCCTTTGTTGTTTTTTGTACTATAACAATTGGTGAGAAAATCGGTTTTTTCTCTCATTGTTATATATCAGTTGTGTCTTTATTTTACATCAATTAGTAAAAAAATAAAGTACTATGTGAGTGTTTTCACATTTCGTTCAAAATATAACAGGGAATTTATTAAATTTTTATGTATGAATAGATTTTTTTAAAAGGTTTTGAGGAGAAAACAGCCAAACCTTCATAAGTATAATTCATTGTAATTCGTAAATAGTAAGTTGACGGAGTTATGTGAATTTGAATTTGGGAGGTGATGCTTATGACACGTAAATATGTATTGGTTTTATCCCTTTGTTTTTTAATCATATCGGTATTTTTTACAGAGCTGACAGCCTATGCGGATAAAGGTCGGCCTTATTATGAGGAGACAGGGGAAGTCGTGTGGGACATTAATACAAAAGACAAAATAATTGCGCTTACCTTTGACGATGGACCTCATCCCAAATATACGGCGGCTATTTTGGATTTATTGGAAAAGTATGATGCAAAAGCGACGTTTTTTATTATTGGTAAAAATGCAGAAAAATATCCAGACCTTGTTTTACGATCTTATTCTGAAGGGCATGAGCTGGCCAATCATACGTATTCACATCCGTTTAAAGCTTCCGTAGCTGAATTACAGGCACAACTGCGTAAGACAAAGGCAATAATTTATGGTATTACTGGATTTGCACCAATTTTGTTCCGTCCTGTAGGTGGTTACTATAATGATCAAATGATCAATGCCGCTGTAAAGGATGGATACAAAGTAGTTATGTGGTCTTGGCATCAGGATACTCAAGATTGGAAACAGCCGGGTGTCAACAAAATTGTTCAAAAAGTGATGAATGGGTCGAAGCCTGGAGATGTTATTTTGTTCCATGATGGAGGCGGCGATCGTACGCAGACTATTAAGGCACTGGAAGAAATCTTACCAGAACTTAAAAAACAAGGTTATACATTTGTCACAATATCCGAGTTGATTAAAAGCAAACAGCAACAAGAGCAAGTGCAATAAGGAAAATAAGCCATCTCATTAGATTGAAATGGCTTATTTTTTCTCCATGACAGAATCTGTCATCGCGCAGCGGATAGTATAATTAGTCATTTCAGTATTACCAAAATAATAGTGGTGCTAGTGCAATTCCACCAATAGCGCCAAGTGCGATTCCTAAGCCAAAACCTGCTCCTGTTCCTCCCCAACCCCAATAACCTAAACCATAACCGCCAAATCGTCTATCAGGTTGAATCCATACCTGTCTTCTATCCACTCTAGTTATTTCTCCATAATGTACTCTGCCACATGTTTCTTCAATTCTTACACGTTTACCATGATATTGACAACAAAGATTATAAGTATTAGCTGGATTCACAAACTATCCCTCCTTTCGACTTCCTTACAAGCTAATATATGCGGTTTCAATCATTATCACTAGCCGATTGTCTACTTCAGACATAAGCTATAGTAAGGGGAGGAAAAGTATGTCAGTAATACCAACAGATGAGTGGCTCAATGAATTAATGGCTAGTCAAAGGTTTAATGACAGTAAAAATCTTGAGGACTTACAACGCTCTATTCTTTGCGGTCGTTTAGTAGAGATTTTTATTGGCGGATCTCCAGATGAAATACAATTTGAACTACAGCAACAGGGGCTTTTTCAGTCACATGAAAAAATAGACATTAACAAGTTAAAAAAACAAAACGTTTGGGAAGTAGTACAGAAAGAATTTAACTATTTAAAGGAAAGGTGGAGCGGTCCAAATATACCAATCTATATCTTCCCAATCACACAGGAGCAAATGATTACTAAGAAAAACGGTGTTGCCTATCCAAATGCTCTGTTTTTATATATAGGAGAGCTTGAAAAGCAGGAGCTTAAAGCGTTATTTGCCCATGAGTATAATCACGTTTGTCGTCTGCAATACTTAAATAAATCTCTAGACGAAGTGACTTTGTTAGATTCTTTAATTTTAGAAGGTTTAGCAGAATGTGCAGTGGAGGAGATCTACGGAGATAAATGGTTAGCACCATGGTTGAGGTCCTACTCATTAGATAAAATGCTAGAAATTTGGAAGGAACATTTTTTACCTCAAATCAATATTCAAGGATTAAACAATCATGCTGAATTTTTATATGGTGGAAAGCTTCCTCAATGGGTAGGATATTGTATTGGTTATGAAATAGTAAAGACCTATATTAAAAATCATTCATCCAATAAACTGCATGCGAAAAGCTCGAAGGAAATACTTGCTGGTTCGGATTTTACTTTATAATCGACTCCTCTGCAAAGTTTCACCACTGAAAGAAGGGTATGAGACTTTGTTGAGAACGTATGTAATGAGGATATGTTGATCTTCGTTACGACTGGGCGACTCCTCGGGGATCAGCAATAGAGGAACGAAGGCTAAGAACATCACGTCTTGTGATAACGCCTTCGTGACCAACATCGTGTTGGCCCGAGACCCTGGAGCGAGCTCCGCGAGTGAAGCGGCTCATCGGACGCCCCCAGGAAGCTTTGCTCTGCGCGAAAGCGAAGCGTCAGCGACAAATGTTTTATCTGTGCGAAAGCGTAGCGACAGCAACAACAAATGTTTTCTGTAGCGAAAGCAAAGCGACAGCTACAAAGCGCCCAGTCGGAACGGAAATCAACCCCACGTTATGATGATAAAAAAATAACCAGTTGCCGATCAATACTCGGCAACTGGTACTCTAGTTAAGCTAGATAGCAATAATTCCTAATGCTACAGCAATGAATAGTAAAGTAATGCTCAATCCCCACATCCAGAAGAAAGAGTATTTTAAGTGTTTCCCCATTTCTAAGCCTGATAAGCCTAAAGCTAACCAAACTGCAGGAGCAAGTGGCGATACAAATGTACCTACAATATTACCGATAATCATGGCATAGGCAGTTGAAAGAGAATCAATATCGAAAGATAAACCAATCTGTTCAACTACAGGGAATAATGCGAAGTAATACGCATCAGTACTTAGTAATAAATCAAATGGTACCCCCAATACCCCAATAATGATATGTAAATAAGATGATAGGGCTGATGGTAGAATGTTTACAGCATTGTTAGCAATCGCAGTTAACATCCCGGTACCATTGAGTATGCCTAAGAATAGTCCAGCGGCAATGATGATAGACGCCATCGTTAAGGCATTCGGAGCATGTGCTTGTACACGTTCCATTTGCTCTTTAGGAGAGCGGTAGTTGATTGGCAGGGCGATGGCCACTCCAATTAAAAAGGCTAATCCTGCTGGTAAAATACCTGCGACTAAAATTCCGATAACAAGAACAGTAACAATTGCATTAATCCACAATAGTTTTGGTCGTTGTAAGCTTGTGTCTACTTCTGATGAAACAACACCTTGTGTAATAGCATGATCATCATTTGTGAAGTCCAGGGTACCGTATTGTTTCAGAATACGCTTCTTTTCTCTAAAACCTAGGAACACTGCTAAAGCTAACATTAAAACGACACCAATGATTTGAATAGTGATTAAAGGATACCAAAGTTCAGTTACATCTGTCTCTAAAACTGAAGCAACACGACCTAATGGGCCACCCCAAGGAATCATATTAATCACTGCTGCAGCTCCTCCAACTAATAACAGCAATAGATATGGATTCATCCGTAAACGTAAATATAAAGGTAATAATGCTGGGATTGTAATTAAAAATGTTGAAGCACCAGAACCATCTAATTGCGCTACTACAGCAATGATCACTGTTATTACTGCAACAACAATAATATTACCTTTTGAAAGCGCAATCATTTTATTGATCAATGGCTCGAATAATCCTACATCCTGCATAATACCAAAGAAAATAATTGCAAAGATAAACATAACAGCTACGTTCATCACAGAGCTTAATCCAGAACTAAAGAATTCTCCCAATTCATCGAAGTTAAAGCCAGCTATAAATGCAGCTATGATAGGTGGTATTACCATTGCTACAAGTGGTGATACGCGACCACTAATTAGTAGAGCAACGATAATAATAATTGTTAAAAATCCGATTATACTTAGACTCAAAAATATTTCCTCCCTTTGTGATTAATCATTCAGATTATTTAAAAAATAGCACAGTGCTAAAGAGAGGAAAATAATATAATCATATGTTAAATAAATAACATACTATTAGTTTTGTTCATAAGTTCCACGATAGACATATTTCCGTTCAGGTCTTCCAACGGTACCGTAAATTAGTTTTGTTTCTAAAAACTTCTCGCTAACTAAGTATTCTAAATAACGGCGAGCTGTTGAACGGCTAGAACCAATGAGTTCGCTTAATTGGGAGGCTGTGAGCTCCTGGGTTTTGAGATCTTCAAAAATGCTTTTAACAATTTGTAATGTGTGCAAATCAATTCCTTTTACAAACGTTTCTTCATCTACTACCTTATTGTTTGATTCACTATAAAATAAAGAATCAAGATCATTTTGAGTGACATTTTTGCTATGTTGAAATAATCGAAGTTCCTGCAAATATTTTTGAAATGCTTGTTGAAGTCGTTGCTCTTCAAAGGGTTTTATTAAATAATCTAAAATTCCTAAGTCCAATACATCCCTTATTAAACTTACTTCAGTTGCTGCTGAGATTACGACAATTTTTATAGACGGATAGAGGTGACGTATATGGCTTACTAATGAGCTACCTTCAACATCCGGAATATATAAATCTGTTAATATAATTTCTGGTAAGCTAGAAGTCATCTCCAGCTTTTCAATCGTTTCTTTACCTGTGCGTAAATTTTCAGTGACGATAAAACCTTCTATATTATGAACATAATCGGCATGAATTTTTGCTACTCTAAAGTCATCTTCAATAATCCATACACTTTTTAATGTTGTCATTCTCAAATGTCTCCTTTAGGAACTATAATTAAAAAACATGCTCCTGATAAATCACCGGAATCCAATAAAATTTCCCCATGTATCTCCTGAAGAGCTTTCTTGCTTATAGCAAGTCCATGGCCGCGGTCTAATCCTTCTTTAGTAGATACCCCTTTTGTAAAAATTTTATCGTACATATTGTGATCAATACCGGGTCCATTGTCTTGAATCTCAAATAAGTAATGATTTTTATAATTGTTGATAGATAGTCGAATCATTTTATCTGAGGATTCCCAACTTTTTAAAGTTTCAATAGCGTTTTGAAGTACATTACCAAGAGCTGTTAGGACAGCATCTTCTTGCTGTTTAGATAATTCAATAGATGAAGAAATTTCGTTTAGCTCGAGTGTAATTCCCAGTTCTGCGGCTTCTGCAATTTTCCCCTGAATTAAGGCAAGTAGAAGCGGGGTGGTTATATTGCTATTTAAAAAAGCTTGGTTTTTAAGTTGTATGTTTCGTTCTTCTTTAATAAATTCAATTGCTTCGTTGTAATGTTTATGAACAAGTAAACCTAAAATGATATGAAGCTTATTAGCGAATTCATGAGTATAGGCCCGTTGAACATTTGCATACTGCTTCATCTGTTTTAATTCATCCGTGATTTTTTGGATATCTACTTTTTTTCTAAAGGTGTATAATGAACCAATTTTCCTTTTCTTTTCAACTAAGGGGGCTTTATTCAAAATTACAATATGCTCATCAAGTGGTAGCTCTAAATTATGAATGTTTTGCTCTGCAACAATTTTAGGCGTAAAAATATGTTCAATTTTTGTGCCCATCCAATCTGAGAGAGATTTATTGTGAGCCGAATCTAGCATTTCATAAGCACTTTTATTAATGGTAGTAATTTGATTAAAATGATCGACAGCCAGTATACCTTCTGCTGTTGTTTCTAAAATGACCTTGTTTTGTTGATATAATTTAGCAATTTGAATAGGTTCCATATTAAACAATAATTTTTTTATATAAATAGAAATAACTACTGCACCTAATATGCCTATTAAAAGAATAACTACGGTGTATTTGATCCATTTGTGAATATAGCTTTCGATGATTGTGTTGATATTTTCTGTTAAAAAACCGACAGATACAACACCAATAATTTTATTATCTAATATGATGGGGGCTTTGCCTCGAATCGATTCACCTAGTGACCCCGTAGTTTTAGAAATATAAGCTTGTCTATCTAGCAATGCGGCATCGTTGTCTCCACCAACCATTTCTTCTCCGATTTTATCTTTTGAAGGATGAGAATAACGAATTCCTTCAGAATTTCCAACGACAATATATGCTGCGTCAATTTCTTTTCTTAAAGGTTCGACGATTGGTTGGATGATTTCACTTGGATTTTCTTTATCGAATGCCGTAATGATCTCTTCTGTGGATGCGAGGGTTTTTGCAATATTTAGTGCTTCCATCCCCATCTGTTTTTCTGTCGTATCGCGAATATGTTCTTGCAAAAGATACATAAACAGTCCACATATTAAAAGGATCAGGATACTTATTAAAAAAATCATTCTAGCTGTAAGAGACTGGAACCAACTTCTCATATTTCACCTCTATGTAGTTTAAAATACTCGTCATTTATTAAAGTATCAGCATGTTGACAAAAACATCTTAAAAAGAGTGCATTTGATATAGTCTATCATAAATATCCAACAAATAGAGAAAGACCCTTTCTAAGGAAATTGCCGATTGGAGCGGAAGTCACCCTACGTTAAGGTGATAGGCTGAACTTTAATATTTGATACATGCCCTTCAATGACATTGACGCAAATTTTCCGCTACAATATAGGGAAGGAGGGACTGTCATGTCAAATGAACTTAAAAATGTACTACCACCGGTTATTGATTTGTCAACGAAAGTGCTAATTGTCGGCTCAATGCCGGGGAAACAATCGTTAGAGAAGCAACAATATTATGGTAACCCACGCAATCACTTTTGGCCGATTATTGGGGAAATCTTAGAAGTAGAAGTACCTCAGAATTATAGAGAAAGATTACAATTGTTAAAGAGCCATCATATTGGTCTCTGGGATACAATTGAGTCTTGCGAGCGTAAAGGAAGCTTAGATGCAGCCATTCGTAATGAAAAACCGAATGATTTTATAACGCTTTTTGAACACTATCCTACTATTGAGTTAGTGCTTTTTAATGGCGCAAAGGCATTCGAGGTTTTTAAAAAGCATATTGGATTTGAGGTTTTAGATGGTCGAGCTTATCAAAAAATGCCTTCGACTAGCCCAATACCAGGGAAAAATATTAAATCCTTTGAAGAAAAGCTTGAGGATTGGCGAGTAATGCATTCTTATTTGTCTAGATAATTACATTATAAAATCCCCTCCGATTAGTGTTGCTTGACGGAGAGGATTGTAAGTATTATTTAATAGATGATGATGACATTACTGCCATGTGTTGTAGTAAGATCCTGCTGGGCTATAAAAGAATTTAAAATGATATTTTTCAGCTAAGGCTCGACTTTTCTCTTCGTCGTCAAATCCGATTGTCATCACCTGAGTACCGAATTTTTCTCGGATATGAACTAATTGCTGCATCTTATTCAACGCCCATTCATCTTTTCCGACAACATCATACGAAAAGTTTTCCCACATAACAAAATCGATATAGGGTGCTGTATAATCAGCTAATGTTTGAAAGCCCCAATTTTGAGCAACAGACAAGTCGTTATATTGCTGCTTTATGTTTTTTATAAAGGCAAGCATTGCTTCATTTTGAGCGTCCTGTTCTTTTTCAGGTAAGTAGGAATCGATATTGCCAACAGTATCTAAAAACACACCATCTAACCCTTTTTGAACAATTTGTTTTTGAATTTCTTCTAGCAAAAGCTCTTGATAGTGTTTAGATGTCATATCCATTAAATACGAATCCCACTCAGAGAAATACTTCTTTTCTCCACGCTCGTCTTTATAAAAATCCTCTTCTTTCAATCGGCTATAGAACTCTGAATTCCATTTGTCTGCTTCCATTGCGTTAATATAGCCATAAATTAATGTTCCATTTTTTTGAGCCTGTTTAATATACTTCTGCTGCATTTCGATAGGCTCCACAATGACCAAATCTACTTTAGCCATTTCCTTGCCAATCTTATCGTTCCCTGCATCTAAATAATATTTGTACTTTTTAACAGCAGCTAGCCTGTCTTGAATACTTGTTGAATCTGCAGAAGAAGTTGTAGAGTTGAAAAATAGCCAGATCCCAAAGGACAATAGAATTGTAGTAATTAGTAAAAAAATTTTTCGCATAAGTACCCCTTTTCTTGGAAAACATACCTTTTATTATACGGTATTGACCATGGAAATACGAATGCAGTTTAGGACGACTAAATCTAAGCTAATAGGCAATTGCTCAACGGTTATTAGCCCTTTTACATATATTGAATTATGTAAAAGGAGGGGTTTATCTTGTACAATCCATATGAAGAAATTATGCCGCTTCCAGAACCTGGTTTCGAACCATCGTTCGGACTGCCTGGTGTTGGAGCACCACCATCATTCGAACTGCCTGGTGTTGGAGCACCACCATCGTTCGGACTGCCTGGTGTTGGAGCACCACCATCGTTTGGACCGCCTGGCTTTGAACCGCCGCCATCGTTCGGACCGCCTAGTTTTAGTCCACCACCATCATTTGGACCACCTGGTTTTGGTCCGCCACCAGCAGGTCAAATGCCCCTTGGTCCACCACCTAGCTTTGCGCCATCACTTCCACCATTCGGAATAGGTACAAGTGGTATTCAATCATGCTTATTTAGAAATACGTATATATGGATGTTTAATGGATCAGGCTTTTGGTTCTTCCTAACTGCTGTAGGAAGAGAGTTTATTGCAGGGTTCCGATGGAGTAGCAGAAGTGGTTGGCGCTTCCAAACTATTGCAAGAAGAAATATTCGCTCGTATGAATGTTCGAGATGGTAATTAAGCGTATTGAGAAGCCGTGATAAATGGTTCATTTAGTTGTAAAAATATTATATATAATGAAATAAAGGTGTCGTTTTAAATAAAGTATAGCTATTTACCAAAGTGAGGGGGTGATTTCCGTTCCGACAGGGCGCTTTGTCGCTGACGCTACGTTAGCACTACGCTTTCGCACAGAAAACATCCGCTAGCGCTCCAGGGTCTCGGGTCAACAGATGTTTTTTGCGCGAAAGCGAAGCGGAGCGGCACCGATGTTGGTCACGAAGGCGTTATCACAGGATGTGATGGTTTTAGCCTTCGTTCCTCTATCGCTGATCCCCAAGGAGTCGCCAAGCCTCCACTCCAATCAACTATTATACTTAGCATGTATTTTCTAGCATGTCGAAGTGGCAGCAACAAGGGTTTTCTCTGTGCGAAAGCGGTAGCTTGAAACGTAAATCACCCTCAACGCTGCTTTGCCCATTTGTTTTTCAACACTATGAAAACTCCTAGAGCATGTATCTCTGCTCTAGGAGTTTTATTCGTGATATGCTTAAATCTTTTCAACGTCATCCACAAGCTGCTTATACTCCGCAAACCATTTTTGCCATTCTTCCATTGGAAATTCTTCATGTACAATTCCATTTAATAAGTCCGAAAGCAGGTTTAAGCATATATGCCAGCCGGCTAAATCTTTAGACGTATGGTCAGTTAGCTCACCAATCGTTTCGAGTAATACTAATATGGAGCCATTGCCAGTGGGAGAGAGTTCAAATCTTACTGTATCTTTGCCCCAATCAAATTCGAGTACTTCCTTCTCGGCATAGTCTGTAATCGCTATTTCCTTATGAGCATTTGTTCCATCATTCATATTAAAATGGATTTTGCCGTTCTTTCGAAGATCAATAATTTCTAAATTATTCATCCATTTTTGAAGCTTTCCATTCTCCGTTAATACGGCCCAAACAGCTTCAACTGAATGTGATAATGGACGGTTAAATTTTACGACATAGTTATTTTGTTGTTTCTGAATAGTAGCAAGCATGGATAACCTCCTTATTTTTTTACTCTTATCATAGACTCCCTGCACAGTCTTTGTCATGCATATTAATGGGACGAGGTTTTTTTGTGAGTAAATTAATTCAATATTTAATAGTAAATCTTAATTACGCTGTTAAAAGAAAAAGATATAATTTGTAGGTGTTTCAGCAGTTGAGCAACAAGCTATTGTGGAGGCGTTTAATTAGCTTATTTATGTAGAGGGCTTGGATTGCGTTTTTCATATTCAGTCAGCTATTGTTTTGCGAATATTTTCGATAGAAGGTATTCACTAAAGAAAATAATATAGAAACAAGTACCCCAATTAACAGATGGCGAAGAAAACCTTTAGCTACAAATTGGTCAATTACCCATATTCCAAACGCAAGACTTATTGTAAAAGTAATACTAATTATAAATTTTTGCATATGATTATCTCACTTCCGTTTTATTGGTTCTATTCTTGGTATAAGTAAAGAAATTCGTGGTATTGATTCTGATGTTATTTTCTTGTTAGAACCATATATTGTAAAGGTTATTCTGGATAAAAGAATGACTATAGGATGTTGCTTATATGCCAGCATAATCACATTTACAATATAGCTAGTGCTCACTACAAAATTTCGCTATTTATTTTTTCTAAAATACATAAGAGTTCCTGAACATATACATGCAATTATGCCCAATCCATAGAGTTTAATAAAAAATGACGCATTTTCTACGATTGCTACAACTAAGGCAACACAGAAAAATATAAATAAGGGCAGTATTCTTTGTATCTCTGATTTTTTCATTATATATTTCTCTCTTTATTTATTCTTTGAAATAAATTTTCGCTATTAATAGTCCCAAAACTTATTCCTTGTTTCAAAAAAAATTTGATCAAATTATTTACGAATTTTACAATAGCCCTTTGAGGAAAGAGCACCTTGTGTTTAAAATTGGGGTGTAGATTAGTAGAGGTTTTTCGGTTATTGGATTGTTAATAATCCAGTTAACATGGTTCTCGATACTAAAGTTCTTTCTTTCTTTTAGTTACAAAAAATGAATACAATAAAACAATGGCCAAAAAAATTACACCGAATAAATAGAACCAAAATACGGTCGTATTTTCTCCCCCAATGAATTATTATTTGGCGTAAAAGAGTAATGAATAAGACTAACATAGGGATAAGTACAGCTTTACTATTAATCACCATTGTTCACCACCTATCCTTTTCTTATTTGTTTTGTTCCATCCGTTCAACCTTTGAAACTATTTTCTTCCATACTTCAACTAAATATGTCAGGAGCCTTAACTTTCGCCATTGTCCTTCATCAGCGTCTTTTTTTGATGTCTTCCCATAACACATGTAAAAGATGCTCCAGCATTAAACGGATATTTTGTGTAGTTGGTAAATAAGTTTTATATTACCATAATTACAATGTAGAGTAACTATGTATATGAAAATAGTATGTTCGAAAAATAATAAACTAACATACTATTTTTATTTCTAATAATAACGTTTCTTTGTAATTTAATTTTGGCTAATATTAGTTAAAAAGGGGAATCGCCATGCCATATCAACAAGCTTTAGAGAACTATATTGCAGCTACAAATTCTCATGATTTTAATAACGTAAAGGAAATTTTACATCCGCAAGCAGTTTATTGGTTTACGGATAAAACATGCACGTCCTTAGAAGAAATAGGCGCTTATTTTTATAATGCTTGGAATTTAATAAAGAAGGAAGTTTATTCGGCTATCGATGTCCAGTGGCTTACGGCTGATGAAAAATCAGCTACCTGTATTTATACATACCATTATGAAGGCTATCATAACGGAAAATTTGTATCAGGTAGCGGAAGAGCAACGAATATTTTTACTGTCCTAAATAATGAATGGAAGTTAATTCATGAACATTTAAGTAGTTAAATTATTTTTATTACTACTTGAATAAGTAGTAATAAAATGATGATTATTAGCAGTATTTTAGCTATTTTTATCGGAATTTTCGGTAGAATTAAAAGTCCGAGCTGAGAGCCAATAATAGAGCCTACTGCCATCGCAATTGCATATTGCCATTGAATAAAGCCAGTTTGGTAAAATACTATAAATGCCCCTGTGCAGCTCCCGAAAATAAGTACGCGTGTGAGCTGTACAGCCTTTATGTAGGTGTAATGGTAGCGTAAAAAATGTAGTATGCTGAAGGTTGAAGAGCCAGGTCCGAAGCCGCCATCATAAACCGCGATTAAAAATGGCTGCCATAATTTATTGTTGTGTGTAGTGTCAGTTTCTTCTGAGCTAACAGTCCATTCTTTATTTTTTAACGTTATAAATAGGGCGAAAATAAGTAGCATACATGCAATAATATTCATTGTTTTTTCTGAGATGGATACTGTTAGGAGTGCTCCACACACGCCTCCGGCAATTGCTACAGCAACATATTTCATAATAGCTGCTAGACGAAGCTCTTTATGATATAGAAGATAAAAGATGCTCGACAACGCTGCAATGCCCGATGAAAATTTATTCGTAGCAATGCCTGTTTGAATAGGTATTCCAACAAGCATCATAGCAGGGATCGTAATTAACCCAGCACCTCCAGCAAGGGTACCGATAAAAGCAGCAATAACTCCGATACCGACGAGCGTTAGTGAAAGCTTTGTATAAGAAAGTCCCATTACAATGGCAAAGGTCACAATCAAAATAAAAGATTTTTTCATAAGCGTCTCCTTTAACGTTATTAGTTAAAGGTACGGGTAAATGATTTATAAATCTAATATATTATTTTTGGTTTTGTATAAATGATATTTATACAAAGTACAACCGAATTTTTCTCTTTCACTATAAAGACTACTAGAAATACAGTCCTCATAAAGCTCCAACCTCTCCTAATTTGTCATGCTGATTTTCATCTCCATAGCCCCTTTGAAATAGAAATGAAAATAGTTATTATTGTAAGTAATGGAAGTAATCATTTGCCGAAGGGGATGGTAGCGATGAAACAAAACATATATCAATGGGGCGACTCACAAAATCCAACGTTAATCTTTTTACATGGACTAGGGAGTACCGGCCTAGCATTTGGAGAACTAGCAAAACATTTACCAGAGTATCATATCGTCACTTTTGATTTACCTGGACATGGCTATGCAAAAGCCTTGGAAGAAGAAAAGGCTTATTTTCCTTCCAATTTGATTGAAGAGATAGAAGAAACAATAAATCAGCAGTTAGGGAATACATCTCATTATTTAATTGGTCATTCTTTTGGAGCTGATTTGGCATTGCATTATGCTGCTAAATGCCCTAAACAACTAAAGGGGATTATCTTGTTAGATGGTGGTTATTTGTCACCACAAGATTTAGGGATGACATTAGAAAACGAATTACAAGATATAGAGAAATTTTGTAATGAAGTAAGATTCTCATCTTGGGACGTATTTTTTGAATCGGAAAAAGAAGAGCTTTCACGATGGTCAGAAGAGCTTAAAGAAGCATCAAGGGCTCAAGTTAAGGAACAAGATGGAGAAATCAGACTAACGATTTCTACTTTTACAGGGCAATCCATCATAAAAGGTATTTATGTGGAACCAGTCAAAGATATAGTAGAACAGGTGCATTGCCCGACTCTCTTGATTCATGCAACAAAACCAAGCGAATTAGAAGCTATTAGAAAGAAGAGCATTCAAATTTTGCAATCTAGAATTAAAAACCTGGATATTGAACCAATCGCTGATGCAGGCCATGATATTTTCCGTGAAGCACCTAAGGATGTTGCTAACAAAATAAGAACATGGGTTGAGAATCATTAATTAGGAAACAGCGCAAGCATTGGTATGACAAATTCAGAGGTGAATAAAACTGATAAAAACAGAAGAAGAGCTAAAAAGCTTAATTGCAGCAGATGAATGGATGATGCACATTTTAACGACTGTAGAGAAGCTACAATTACCTGATTCATGGGTATGTGCTGGATTTATTCGTACAAAGGTGTGGGATTATTTACATGAAAAGGAACATAGAACACCAATAGCCGATATTGATGTGATATATTTTGATAAAGTAAATCTCTTAGAAAATTATGAGAAGCGGTATGAACGAAAATTGAAGAAGTATTTACCGAATGAGCCTTGGTCTGTGAAAAATCAAGCAAGGATGCATGTAGTAAATAATAGTACACCTTATCAGTCATCTATTGATGGAATGGCACATTTTCCAGAAATCCCAACAGCTATCGGTGTAAGGCTTACCGATGGAATGCTTGAGATAGCTGCACCTCATGGTATTAAGCACTTAGTTTCTGGGATTGTCGCTCCAACACCATATTTTCAAAAAGGCTCTCCGATGCATGAAGTTTATAAGAGCAGGATCCATAACAAACAGTGGGAATCAATTTGGCCGAAACTACAGATTTTCTACTAATGAAGCGAAGGAGCTAAAGACTTGTATCACGATAAACATCAAATAATCTCGCATTATGAAAGATCTATTGTATTTGTGGAAAGTTTAGCAAACATAACAGAAGAACAATGGCGAACGCCTTTAGAGCCTGGAAAATGGACGGTAGCAGAGATAATTGGACATCTTACTCCATGGGATGAATTCGTGTTAAAACAACGTCTACCGTTTCTTTTTACAAAGGAAAGCTTACCAAAAGGGCCAGATGTAGTAGAAATGAATGCTAGTGCAGCAAGGAATAGTCGTGCACAAAGTAGAGAAGAAACGATAGCCAATTTTATCAATCAGAGACATCAGCTAATTGGCGCACTTTATCAAATAGCGGATCAGCAATGGCAGCAGCCTTTTACAATAGGTGCTTCAGAATTAACACTTCACAGTTATTTTGCTAGTTTAGGAGATCATGATCTACATCATTTTTCACAAATCCAGAAAGTTTTAAAGAATGTAGAGGGTATAAAGTGGATATCAAGCATTTAATCGATTATTATGCACATGCGTCTGTAAGATTTACGGATGTTTTTACAAATAAAATGGAGCCAGGACAAATAGATATTGGTCGAACAACAGCCCCCGGGAAGTGTGGTTTGGTTGTGCCGCTTGCTGGTAGTGCTATATTTAGTTTTAACGGTACCCCTTATACAATGGAGCCGGGTATGGTCGTACATGCAGGACCACAAATGCCAATCGAAATTAAAGCTTCTGATGATAAAGGATGGGAGTATGCAGTTGTTCATTATCATATCCCTCCTGAAGAAATACCTCAATATCCATTATCAGCTCAGCACTTTTTAATCAATACAGGCTATCATACAAAAATTATTGACTATGTACAGCAGTTAATAGAAAGCCAAGCAATGCCGGGTAATATGTCAGTATTCAAAGCAAAGACTTTATTTATGAATCTTTTGGAAGTCATTCTTATTTCGGCAAAAGTGAAGGTGCTCGATACGGCAAGTGACCAGATGGAGCAAGCTTTACAGTATATACATGAGAATTATGCTAAACAAATTTCTATTTCGAAAATTGCTGGAGAATTTGGCGTGGAGCGTCGTAGGTTTGCCTATCTGTTTGAACAGCATACTGGGATGAATCCTAGTGTCTACTTAACAGAATATCGCATACGACGGTCGAAGGAGTTACTGAAATATGATGATTCACCAGTAGCGGAAATAGCTGAATGTGTAGGCTATGCAGATTGCTTTTATTTCAGTCGAGTATTTAAAAAATGTACTGGAATGTCCCCGACAGCTTATCGGAAATTAATGATTGAGGAAGCAAAATACGTATAAAAAGTTGTTTCTTGAAAAAAGAAGCAGCTTTTTTTGTGACATCCGCCGGAGGCTTTAACTTCTTTCATCAGGTGTTTGAACACCTGATGAAAGAAGTTAAAATCGGCAAAAGTCCATGTGATTCGTGAAATTGTCCATTCACAACTGCTTTTCTCTTTGTTAGGATAGGAATCGTAAATGATAATGAATATCAATTAAATTGATAAACTCTATTGACTTATAAATGAAAATGATTATCATTATCATTGTCAATATAATCAAGTTTGCTAGGAGAGAATATATCTATGAATAAATATTTTAAAATGTGTGCACCTGCTCTATTAGCGCTATCCTTGGCTGCGTGTGGAACGGATAAAGCAGAAGAATCTGCTACATCTACAAATAATGCAGCAGAAACTAGTGCAACAGAAACGCAAACAAATCAAGCGAAAACACAAACGATTACATACTTAGGTGAAAAATATGAAATTGCCGCAGATGTTAAAAACATAGTGGCTGCAAGCTTAGAGTCCATGGAAGACGCGGCAATGCTCGGTATCAAGCCTGTTGGCGTGCTTGATATCGGTGGGAAAATCCCATCATATCTTGCTTCTGAATTAGAAGGTGCTGAGCTTGTTGGAAATAAAATGACACCGAATACTGAAGCCATTCTTAAACTTGATCCAGATGTTATTTTAGGTTCCTCAAAATACCCAGAGGAAATGGCTGAAAAACTCAATAAAATTCAAACGATGATTCCGTATTCACACGTCTCTACAAATTGGAAAGAGAACTTAACATTACTTGCACAGCTTTCAGGTAAAGAAGATGAGGCAAAAAAAATCATTGCAGATTATGAAGCGAAGGTTGCTGATTCTCAAGTGAAATCTAAAGAGCAATTAGCGGACAAGCAAGTTCTAGTTATTCGAGTACGTGGTGGCATCATGTATATCTATCCTGCAGGCGTTTACTTAAACCCTGTTCTATATGAAGATTTAGGGGCTCCAATACCAGAGATTTTAAAAACTGCAAAGGCTCAGGCTGAACTATCTCTTGAAACATTAGCAGAGGTTAATCCTGATGCTATTTTCCTTCAATTCGAGGAATCAGAAAATGCCGATGCACCAAAAGCATTAGAAGAGCTACAAAAGAATCCAATCTTTGCAAGCTTAAAGGCATCACAAAATAATCAAGTTTTCGTGAATGCCATTGAACCTTTAGCACAAGGTGGTACTGCATGGTCTAAGGTGAAATTCTTAGACATCGCAGCTGAAAAATTACTTAAATAGTGTAGAGAGGCTGGTAGTAGATTTGGTGGCATCACCAGGCTATTACCAGCCTTTTATAAGTTAAAGCCTCCGGACGCAATTATACCGAGGCATAATTGATATAGAAAAAGGTGTGGAAGTTGAAAAAAACAAACATTGTGGCATTTTCAATATTAGCAGCTTCTCCATTCCTAATTGCGATTGTGGCATTAGTATCCGTTATGTACGGCACAAAAGACATTAGCGCAATAACGGTGTGGCAGGCGATTACAGCATTCGATCCTTCAAATGTTGACCACCAAATTATACGAACTGGGCGTATTCCTAGAATTGCCGCAGTTTTATTGGTTGGAGCATTTTTAGCAGTAGCGGGGGCAGTGATGCAAGGTATTACACGAAATTATTTAGCCTCTCCTTCATTAATGGGCGTTAATGATGGTTCGGCATTTATGATTACGATAGCAATTGTATTTTTCCCAGGGCTTCCAAATTACCAAATGATCTTACTTTCAATGCTCGGTTCAGCATTAGGAGCAGGTATTGTATTTGGTTTTGGCTCTTTAATTCGAAATGGTTTATCACCAGTAAGGCTCGCCATTATTGGAACGGTCATTGGTACGTTTTTAAGCAGTATTGCTACAGCCATTGCGATGTATTTTCAAGTATCGCAAACGGTAAGTGTTTGGTATAACACAAAAGTTCATATGGTGGATATGGATATGCTCGTGCTAGCTATTCCATTTGGGCTAGTCGGTTTAGTTCTTGCATTATTATCAGCAAAAGCTATTACGATAACTTCACTAGGAGAAGATATCGCTATTGGACTTGGGCAAAAAACTAAATCAGTGAAAATTATTAGTATGCTTGCCGTTGTATGTTTGACAGGTACGGCAGTTGCACTTGTAGGAAAGATAGCCTTTGTAGGGTTAGTCATTCCTCATATTACACGTTTCCTTGTTGGAGTGGATTACCGTTTTATCATTCCATGTGCAGCTGTAGTAGGTGCGTTTTTCTTAGCGCTTTGTGATGTACTCAGTCGCTTTGTTAATTACCCATTCGAAACTCCAATCGGCGTATTAACGGCATTGGTTGGTGTCCCATTCTTCTTATATTTAGTTCGTAAACACGGAGGTGAAAAACGTGCGTAAGAAAACCTCAAGTGTATTCGTTTTGACTGTTTCAATACTCATGTTATTTATTTTTGGTGCTACCTATCTCCATCTTACAAATGGTGTCTTTGATATGTCGGTGATGGATGTTTTAAAAACATTGCTACGCATTGATCCAAATCCAAAATTTGATCTTGTCATTTTTGAATTCCGTTTACCACGTATTGTTATTGCAGCATTAGTAGGTGTTGGTTTAGGGATGGCGGGGGTTGTGCTACAAGGTATTACGCGTAATGGCCTAGCAGACCCTGGAATTTTAGGGATCAATGCTGGTGCTGGTGCAGCAGTGGTCATATTTATGTTTTTCTTCCAATTACGTCTCACATCTGCAGATATGAGTAGCTGGTTCTCCATTTTAATGATGCCGATTTTTGGATTCGTCGGTGGTGCGATGGCCGCTGTGTTGATTTTCTCGTTTGCCATGAAGAACGGTCATTTAGATATGCAACGGCTAATTTTAACAGGGATTGCGATAAATAGTGGTTTTGGGGCATTGTCACTGTTTTTATCATTGAAAATGAATGCTCAGGATTTTGAAGCTGCCGCAGTTTGGATGGCAGGCTCTATTTATAATGCAAACTGGATTTTTGTTGTGACTATGTTGCCGTGGCTTATTTTATTAGGCTTTTATGTTCATCGGAAATCGTATTTGCTCGATTATTTTCAATTAGAAGAGGATAGCATTACTAGCTTAGGGATAGCGGTAGAAAAAGAGAAAATGAAGCTGTTATTGGCAAGTGTCGGCTTAGTCAGTGCTTGTGTATCGGTTTCAGGTAGTATCGGTTTTATTGGATTAATGGCACCGCATATTGCTAAACAGCTCGTTGGTATTCAACATCGTTATGTCATGCCAGTCAGTGCATTGATAGGTGCGGGATTGCTTATTTTAGCTGACTTTATAGGGAAAACAGTATTTGCGCCGTCTGAGCTGGCAGTTGGTATTGTTGTCTCGATTATTGGGATTCCGTACTTCTTATATTTACTAGTGAAATCGAAGGCATAGGAGGAAAAAGTGTGCAAACTGCATTTAGAATGGAAAATTTATCTTCTGGCTATGAGCAGGTTCGTGTGTTTGAAGGCTTGAATTTAACAATAGAAGAAGGAAAGGTTACGACCATTATCGGCCCCAATGGATGTGGAAAATCTACACTATTAAAAACAATCGGTCGTATATTAAAGAAGCAGCAGGGCACGGTTTATTTACAGGATCAAAACATGCAAAATTTATCGACAAAGGAAATTGCGAAAAAGCTAGCAATCTTGTCCCAGACGCCTATTGCACCCGGTCAGTTAAAGGTTGAGGAGCTCATTGCTTATGGTCGTTATCCACATCGAAATAATGTGAAGCGCTTAACAAACAAGGATGAGGAAATGATTGAATGGGCATTAACGGTCACAAATACAATGGAATATCGTAATCGTGAACTAGCTCAGCTTTCCGGAGGCCAACGCCAACGTGTATGGCTGGCAATGGCCTTAGCCCAAGAAACAAGTATTTTGTTATTAGACGAACCGACAACTTATTTAGATATGGCGCATCAGTTAGAGGTGCTAGAAATTGTGAAAGACTTAAACGAACAGCATCGTTGTACGATCGTTATGGTGTTGCACGATATTAATCACGCGGCACGATATTCTGATCATTTAATCGCCATGCGGCAGGGGGCTGTAATGAAAACTGGCACGCCTGAGGAAATTTTATGTGCAGATGTTATGCGGGACGTATTCAATATTAATGCACGAATTATGGAAGATCCAGTTACGAAAACACCAGTATGTTATGGCTATGATGTTATGAAGGAGGCCGACAAATGATTGAGGAGAAAATCGTGAAAACACTTGATTATGTGACGCAAGAAATTGTATCGAAGTTTACGGATTATACGTATACGGTAAATATTTATGTACCGAACGGAGAAGTACCGGAAGGAGGTTTTCCAGTCTTATACGTATTAGATGGGTCGTCTTATTTCCATCTTGTAAAGGAAGCGGTCCGCCTACAAAGCCGCAATGCACCTAAAACAGGTATTTTGCCAACTATTGTTGTAGGTATTGGGCATGGTGCGGATATGCATGAACGAAGATTTTATGATTTTACAGGACAAGCCGAAACGTATACTTATCCTGCAAGATTTAAAGGTAAGGGCCATGAGAAACATGGAGGAGCAGAGAACTTTAATAGATTTTTAGAGGAGGAATTAAAGCCGAGTATTCAGGCTCAATTCCCTGTGAATATGCAGCAACAATCACTGTTTGGGCACTCATTAGCGGGCTACTTTGTGCTTTGGCAATTATTCCATCATCAAGCAACCTTCCAACGTTATATAGCGATTAGCCCTTCTATTTGGTGGAATGAGCATGAACTATTCAGTTATGCGTCAACATTTATAAAAGAGCGTCCATTTGCTTATGAAAAATTATTCATCGGTGTGGGGGAACTTGAAACCTTTATGGTGGATGATGCTCAACAAATTGCGAGCAATTTACAGAAAATCATGGATATCTCCTTCTATGAAGCATTGGAGGAAAATCATGCTTCAATCGTTCCAACTGTTATGAGTAGAGCAATACGTTTTGTGAACAAAAAATAAAGAGTGGTAACCGCATTATCTTATGGTAATGCGGTTTATTTTTTGTTTAAAAATACAATATGGTGTATTTTTAAACGAAAAGAGTGTTGACAGATGAACATTATTTTAGCGCAAGTAGAGGATGCTTCAGTAATTCATAACGTTATGCTACAGTCCTTTAAAGAGTATGAACATGCAACACCATCATCAAGTGCACTAAGTGAAACGATTGAATCGACCAAAAAATATTGATTTATATCACTCATTGGGATATATTGTCACAAAAGAAAATCGTAACGGTTTCTCTCTTTCTGTAGCGACAATGGAGAAACAGCTTACGAATTAGGGGGACTGCACTTGAGGAAAAAGCTTGGCTGTTTACATGCACACCATTCAAATATTGAGTATATAGAACAGGCATTTCAAAATATTGAGAAGGTAGAACTAGTCCATTTTGTAGATCCAGGTCTTATACAGCAAGTTTCAAAAGGGACTGAAGGATTAGCCTTTAAGGTGAAAGAGCAACTTGAATGGATGGAAAGCTGTAATATGGATGCTATTCTGATAACGTGTACTAATTATATTGCATTGTTAGAGGAAGAACAGCTGGAACTATCGATTCCAATTATTAAAATAGATGAGCCCTTTTTTGACACAATATGTGAAGAAAAACGGCCTCAAACAATTCTTTTTACAAATCCTGAAACCGTAGAAGGTACGATGAACAGACTTCAGCAATATGCTTTACTACATGAAAAATCCATTAATGCTGAAGTTAAAGTTATCGACAATACGTTTGAACTGATTATGCAGGGGAAAAAGGAAGCGTATAATAACGCTATTAGACAAACTCTTCATCATCTAGCGGAGGAGCAACGGCAAATTTTAGTTGCACAGCTTTCAATGGTTGAGGCTGCACGGCAATTCGAAAAAGAGTCAACGTTAACCATTACTCATCCGCTAAAGTCGTTAGCTAAATTTGTGGTGAAGTCTATAGAATAATAGTTCGTACTAAATTTTCTGAATACTCTGTAACGATTTGTGTGAAAAATTCGTTTCATAGGAAATAGCCATAACTTATAGGGAGTGTAGTAATGAGGCGATGGGTACTTATGGTAACCGTGTCGATATTGTTGGCAGGCTGTACAATGAGCGAGAAAGCGATTGCTCTGCCAAATGATTTACCTGATTTTGTGCAAGAAAGTGACTTTAAATCAATTGATTGGGATCAAAAGGCAGCTGAATTTGGAGAGAGAGGTATGATCGGTAATGCAAATAAATCGGGTGTTATCGGTGCCGAAATGCCGAGTTTAAACACTCAAAAATGGATGTGGCATATTTGGGGAATTGAAGAAGGTCAAGATACCAAGTTAACAATTGTCGGGTATCATAAAGATTCTAAAACAGTGCATCCTATTTTAGTAGATGGTTGGACTATAGGACTTGGCGGACCTGCTAATGGTGCAGATGCTCATGCACCTTCAAATGTGACAATCCCGAAGCCTAGAGAATGGGCAATTTTACTTTATACGAATGGAAGCTATTTTGATACGTTAATTTATGATATTACTAAATAAAAAGTTAATATTCCACATAATGTGACCCTCGTTTTGTAAGCAGAAATTCTTACAAAATGAGGGTTTTACTTAAAAAATTAAGGTGAATAGCGTGAAAAATATAAAATTGGTAATATAAAAAGTAAGAAAATAGAAATGGAGGATAGCTATATGACCGATTTACGATATCCAATTGGACAATTTCAATTTCCGGAAGTAGTGACAGCGCAGCAAGTAAAGGAATGGATAGAAGATATTCGTCTATTACCGACACAACTGGCAGAGGCACTTAACGGAGCAAGTGAACAAGCATTAACGAAATCCTACCGAGAAAATGGTTGGACGGTTACGCAGCTTGTCCACCATATTGCAGATAGTCATATGAATAGCTACATTCGTTTTAAGCTAGCTTTAACAGAGGATACTCCGACAATTAAACCTTATAACGAAGTGGAATGGGCAAAGCTTCCCGATTCAGAAATGCCTGTCTCAACATCATGTAAAATAATTCAGGGCTTACATGAGCGTTGGGTTTATTTGCTGGAAAGCTTAACAGCAGAGCAATTACAACGAGCATTTCATCATCCTGATTCAGGATTAATGACGCTTGAAAAAGCTGTAGCCTTATATGCTTGGCACGGGAAGCATCATCTAGCTCATATTCAGATAGCTTTGGCGAAATGAAAAATTTTTTCTCAGAGCGAAAAGTAGGCGATTTCCTGATCTTGAAGGAAATCGCCTACTTTTGAAATTGTTTTCAAGTAATTATCGTATGTTACACGGATAATGATACTGTATGGTAGCCGTAATCTAACTTACGAACATAATCTTTTATACAATATTAATTCCTGCACTTGCATTACCAGTAATAGTAGTAACAATCCCTGAGGAAGTAACGGAGAACACCATTAATAAACGATCACCAGCAGCTACTGGCACTGGTGCAACGTTTGCAGTACCAAATGTAATAGTACCTATTGCTATTGTTGAGAGAGCTGGTGTTAAATCAACAAATGCTGTTGTAGGGCTGAAAACATTACTTCCCGCAACCGCGCGGTAAATTTGTGCTCTAACAGTTGCTGTTCCTGTAAGGGTTACAGCAACTGTTGCAGACAATGATGCAGAAATAGACGTAATAGTACCAGCACGTGGAACTGAAAAGGCTTCCGTTCCAGTAAGAGCTGTTAAGTCTATATTTGTACCAGTAAGAGTTACCCCTGGAATAGACGTACCGAATCCTACAAGACTAACTGTACCGATTGCGCCACCAAGAACTGATGTTAAAATAACAGGAACTATTCCTGATGAGAATGGGATGATCGAGCCTGTTGCTGGTGGAGTAGTAATACATGCAGCGTCTATAGCTTCAAAAGGACCAAGTGCAGTACACTCATTTTTATTTGCGCAGCCGCCGCACGTGGAATTCATACAATTCATACACATTTTTACACCCCCTTTCTTCATTATTCTATTCAGCTAAGATTATAGGGTTAGGGCAATTAACTCTATTGCAATTTTTATATGCGGAAATATTGGGACTTCTTTAGAGGTGATTTTTTGTCGATGGCAAGTATTTGTTAATGAATTTGACATTCTACTAAATTGTTAGTTGAACAGAAAAAAGTCCAATATGTATTTTCATACGTATTGGACGGATTTATCGTAAAATCTCCATAGACTGTACACCACAACTTTAAACTAACTCCATTTTCGAAAGAAATTGAAAAACAAAGAACCCTTATCTTTTTTCTGGCTTTCTTCAGGTGATTCTTCTTTTAGCTCGGGTTGCTTGTTTACTTCTTCAATTTGTGCTTGGGTTTCTTCCCCTGATGAAGGTTCAAAAAATTCACATTCATTACTTTTTAAACTAGGGGATTTATTAGTGTCCTCTTGCTCGTTAACCACTTTAACTGCTTCCAGAATGACAGGCTCATTAACAGTTTCCGCCACTTCTAGAATGACAGGTTCATTAACAGTTTCAGCTACTTCCAGGATGACAGGCTTATTAACAGTTTCAGTTACTTCAAGGATGTCAGGCTCATTAACAGTTTCAACTGCATCCAGAATATCAGGTTCATTAACAGTTTCAGCTGCTTCAAGGATGTCAGGCTCATTAACAGTTTCGACTGCATCTAGAATGACAGGTTCATTAACAGTTTCAGCTGCTTCCAGAATGACAGGCTCATTAACAGTTTCAGCTACTGCCAGATTGCCAGATTCATTAACAGTTTCAACTGCATTATGATTGCCAGGCTTATTTGTTATTTCAGAGTTCATTTCATCTACAGTGACAGCAGTATTTTTTTTTCTGTAATTGTCAGGAGTTGAGGCATTGTCGGATGGTAAGGCAGATTCATTCATATTAACTGGAATTTCCTGTGTGCTTGTAGCGTGTTTAAAATGGAAGGTGGATTCGGTTGTGGTATTTCTATATAAGCCATTATATATTTGGCTTGGATGAGTATTTATTGATTGAAAGTATTGTTGATTAAAATGGCGTTCCTCGGGTACATCTCTTTGATTCCTGTTGCGAGTAGAAGGTATGCTATTGTTACCATCTAATTGCGCATTTGTAGCTTTACCTGCCAGACTTTGTAACATTTTATAAGATGGCTGTTTTGATGTAATCCCCGATTGATTTGTTGTCTGTGTAATGATCGGATCCCTTTGTACACCGTTAGCAATAAATTTAGATGTGTTTTCCGTTTTAGGTATAGTGGTTAAAGCTTCAGTATTTTCAATCGTGAGTAATTTGTTTAAAACCATTAGTATTTCTCGGTTCCTGCCCTCAATCGTTTGATTCAGAGACTCAATTTGTGCCGATAGAAACTTTACCTGCTCCTCATAGCCTCGGATTTGTGAATTTTTTTGCTTATCATCCATTGTTTCAGTAAGCTCTTCTAAAAATGCCATTTGCGTTTTAATTTCATCAAAATCCATTTTCATAAATAGGAAATCTTCAATTGAAGTTCCCATTTTTAATGAAGTTAACGTATCCTTGTAGGCTTCTATCCTTTGCTTCAATTTTTCAATGTCTTGAGTGGAGTACAATTTTGAATCTTCCATTGCATTTCACCCCTTTCTGTCCATTAATATTTTATTAAAAATAGTTACTTTCTGTTACAAATATACCAATCCTTTCGAATATTTTAGTTCCTCCATTAGAAGAGGAGATGTAAGCAAAAACGATACATACTGCAATTGAAGAATTTCATAAAAATCAAAACGAATTACTTATTAGCCCATACACTTATAGCTAGAAAACATATGATACAAACGAAAGATAAAAAATTTATGGAGGTGTCAAAAGGATGCTAGAGAATATGCCATCCCAGGCGCAAGAACTAATTTGTATCAACGTCGATAAGGTATTTGACTGGATTGTAAAGGAAATGTCGTTTGATTTTTCCCCTACTGGACCAATTACTTTTCCAGGAGTAACGCCAACGACTGATTTAACAGGTGCGGTAGTTACATGTAAGGTAGTTCCATCAACAACTAATCCTATTGTGATCTTGAACCGTGAGAATCGCCAATTCACAATTGATGGTGCAACTGTATGTCTTCAAAATTTAACTATTCAAAAGAATTTTATTCTTACGATAGTTGTTTGTTTACCGAACGGCACTATGTTCACAAGCAATACTATTCCACTTTCTCGTTGCGAACAAGTTACATTATGTGCGCCGCAAGGGACAGATGTAGAAATTTTATTCACAGATTTAGATTGTTTCGTGTGTACAACTGGAACATTAACAGCTGGAGCAGGTACAATTACGTTTTCTGCATTAACTATTACTGTATCTGTTTGCCAAAGTATTCAATCTACATTCCCAGTTACTGTGGAATTCTTAGCGACTTTCTGCGAGCCAAGAGCAGAATTACCGTTCGCATGTCCGGGTGTAGTTCGCCCAGCACAGTGCCCAGCTGTATTCCCATCAGTTGGTTAATGGTACTAACACATAGAAGAAAATCATATTGTAAAGAGAGGGTAATCCTCTCTTTTTTTTATGGAAGGACGTAACAGCCACAAAAAGAAGTTTGGATTTGCTGTAGTTAATTCAATATTATTAGCAAGGGGGTACTGATTATGCTTACTCGCATCGATCGTGTAGAAGAAAAAATAAATGAATTAAAAAAACAAACGAATTTTTATGTTCATGAAATTAAAAAAACGATTGAGGGGCTTATTATTCCGGATAGTGTCAATATCATTAGTTATTTCACATCTTCAATCAATATTTCTTATAATCCCGATGAGGAAAGCTTATGCTTGGGCTCTTATCATATTCGTAATATAGGTAATCAGCCTATAACGAATCCTTATTTATGCATAAAGCTACCTGAAGATTCCCCATTCTCCTTCTCTGGAAGGTATGTCTATGAACATTTCGCACCAAACTTAAAAGGAAACAGTAGCTGGGAGCGAATCAATGATCAATCGAGCAAGGAGGAGTTCTGGCTTAGACCTATTGGAAAAACAACGTTAGAGCCAAACGAAACACTATCATTTCCTAACTTTCAGATCAAATGGGATCATAATGTATCTTATTCAGGAAGTATCATGGGTTTTACATATTGTGATCAGCTAGAAGATGGTGTCGTCGTCTTAAATCCTATTAATCTCAATGGATTTAGTTATACACAGGAGGATGAAAATGAGTGAGTATGAAAATATGAATCAAAAAATAGATAGTGTTGTCCATCAACTTATGAAGGAACAGCTTGCAAATCTACCTAACTATAGTAATGAGGAAAATAATAGCTTTGCTTATTTCGAAAAAGGCACATTGAATCTGCTTATTACGCATTTAATATCAGGAGAAAAGAGAAAAGCTGAAGAAATTGGCGATGAGGAAATAGAAATGAAGATGATAAAGCAGCTTGACGAGATGTTAGAGGAGAGTAAGGCGCAATTTGAAGAAGTGATTAGTTTACTTAAAAAATTGTCGTGATAGGAGGTGTGAGTGTGGATAATGATATTGTCAAAAACAATGATCCTATTCAGCTTCAGCAAATGGTCATTTTTTTAAGAGCCGAATTAGCGAAATATAAAAATGAAGTTAAAAGGCTCAAAGATGGTGATTATTATTCACTAGTCCTGAGATTAGAGCGAGAAAATGTTGAATTAACAAAACAGAAAAAGGAACTTTCGATGGAGCTTTTAAAGCTGAAGAGAGACCATGAAAGAACAATAAAAACTTACTATGATGATATACAAGCAAGAGAAATCCAGAAGAAAAAACAACTTTCTTCGATAGAGGGTTTATTAAAGGAATTAGAAGAACTGCGTGCAGAAAATAAGCTAATAAAGGAATCTTTAAAATTCACTAAAGATGAATTACTTTCTATAAATTCAGATGCTAATTATAAGACTACAGTGGATGGTCTTGAAAATAAGTTGAATGTTTTTACAAGAGATATAAGCCAGCAAATGAAGACTATCAGTGAAGTCCTTGAAAGATCCCATTCAGAACAAGCCAATTCAGACAATCTTAATAAGCATTTAACCAAAGAAATAGAGGAGAAAAGCAGTGAGATAGCAAAATTATCGGAAGAATTAGCGGATGTAAAAAAGTATAGCCTTTCCCTGAGTGGAAAAACGATGATGAATCCAGGGTTCTTTACACACATAGATGCTCAAGTAAATAGGGTACTGGCTCAATCAATGGATTTTGAGAAGCAATTGAATCATAAATTACGCTTACTTGAGGATCTGGACCACAAATTGAACGAGCTAACTATAGAAATCAATACTGATAAAACTGTATAAAGTATGCTGTTACAGCTGTTTCAAAAGTAAAACAAGACACTTTTGAAGCAGCTATTTTTATGTTATTAGGATTTTACTTGATTGTTCAATTCTGCTTTTACGGGCAGTAAATGAGAGAGAAGAAAAAAGATTTCGGCTAGGATTCCGAAATCTTCTTATGAAATACATGATTATAATTTGTCGCATCTCGTAAAGCTTTTTCCTCAATTGGAATGCGTACAGATAGCATTGTTACATTTAAAAGTGTAAAGCAGAATACTGTAAAATATGCTTGAAACAGTAAAGGCAGAAGAATAATTTCTAAGCAAACAACTGCGTAATTTGGGTGACGCATAAATGTATAAGGGCCTTTACGTACAACTTCTGCATCAGGCAATATGAGTATTTTCGTATTCCAAAAAGACCCTAATGAACGAATACACCAAATGCGTAATGCTTGAACGGCAATAAATAATAAGAATAATAACGGAAATAAAGGAGATACACTTTTATGATTAGTAACTATTTCAATAATTAAAAACAAGAAAAAAGCGGTGTGCAAAGTAACCATATATGGATAATGAGAAGAACCAACTTCATATGCCCCTTGTGAGAGCATCCATTTTTCATTGCGTTTGGCAATGAAAACTTCTGTCAATCTTTGTAGAATGACGAGGATCAAAATAATGTAAATCATCATGCTACTCCCTCCATTTAAGTAATACAGCTTCAGCACAGAAGCCAGGGCCGAGAGCGACGAGCAAACCAGTATCCTCTACTTGTCCTTCGTTTAACATAAATTGCTCTAACACATATAGCACCGTAGGAGACGACATATTTCCATGATATTTTAATATTTCCCGAGAAATGTCGGTTTTTTGGGGAGCTAGATAAAGTGTATCTTCATAGGCTTTTAATACTTTTTTACCGCCAGGGTGTGCAATGAAATGGTTAAGCTGTTCACAGTATAGTTCATGTTCCAATAAAAATTGTTCAATGAATGGGCCGAGCCAATTGGTGATGATGCCAGGAATACTTTTCTGGAAAACGACATGTAGGCCATTATTTTTAATATTCCAGCCCATAACATTCTCTGAATCTGGCATCCACTTAGAGCCAGTTCCGATAATAGTAGGTGTTGATTTTTTTACGGCGATGTTCACTTCATCTCCACAGACGAGTATACATGCTGCACCATCTGCAAAAAGAGAGGCCCCGATTAAATTGCTTTTTGAAAAATCATTTGGCTGAAAGGTTAGACTACAAAGCTCGACACAAACGACAAGAACTTTTGCTTCGGGGTGAGCACGACAAAAATCATAGGCTCTACTAACACCTGCTGCACCACCAGCGCAGCCAAGTCCCCAAAGTGGAATACGCTTAAGCCTGTCTGAAAAAGGAAGTTGATTCATAACCCGTGCATCAATACTTGGTGTGGAAATGCCTGTGCTACTCACAAAAATAATGGCATCGATATCTTTAGGAGAAATCGGTGATTGTAAAAATGCTTCATTTTGTAAACAAGCCTTAATGACATCAACGCTATATTGTGTAGCTAGCTCAATATATAAATCGTTACGTTCCTCAAAGGAATGATCCGTACGATGCCATTCTGGTGGCACACAAAAATGGCGTGTTGCAATCCCTCCATTCTCAAAAACTTTTAAGTAGCGTTCTAATTTAGGGATTTTTGCATGAAAAAGCTCCTTCGTCAGCTCCTCCGCATTTGTCTGTTGTAATGTGTACGGTGGTTTGTATGTACTGATCGAAATGATTTTTGACAATTCAACATCTCCTTCGCAACTAGTGGTCTTGTTTATTGTATGCAGGGTGGGAGGGGATACATGCTTGTAAGTTATAATTGACAATTTCGGAAGATTCCGTTATATTGAAAATAACAAAATCGGAAGTAGGTGATGTGACATGATGAATAGAGCCGCTTTTAACGAACAGCAATTCGGTTTGTTCAATTTCACACGCCTAAATTATATAAATTGACCACGCATTGTATTTCGATCACATGTGGTGATTTGTATATTCTTTTAAATGTGCCTGTGAACCTTGTAACTGCCGAATTGCGCAGAGACAAGGTTTTTTATTTTTTATCAATTGATTACAAATGATATGCACATTTAGGAGGAAAACAAATTGAATTTAACAACTTTAGGATTTTCAACATATTTTGAAGAGCAAATGACTGGATTTAAACAGGAGGCTAAGCTGGCGAATTGTGTGCCTGCTAGGGTTACTTTAGAGCATAAGCATTCCTATCGTGTACTGGCTGAAGAAGGAGAGTGGCTGGCAACGATTGCTGGACATTACGCGTATACATCATTAGCCCGTGAGGATTTCCCAGCAGTTGGGGATTGGGTGCTAGTTGAGAAAATGCCTGGTGAGGAAAAGGCCATTATTCATAAATTGTTTACACGAAAATCAGTCTTTTCCCGCAAGGCCGCTGGGGGGGAAGTAAAAGAGCAGATTGTAGCATCAAACGTTGATATCGTGCTTCTCGTTATGAGCTTAAATGCTGACTTTAATATTCGTCGTTTAGAACGCTATTTAGTAGCTGCGTGGGATTCAGGTGCAAAGCCGATTGTTGTATTGACGAAGGCTGATCTCTGTGAAGATATTTCTAGTATGATACGTGAGGTTGAATCTGTAGCGTTCGGTGTGGATATTTTTGTGACTAGTGCTCTATCAGGTGAAGGCTTAGAGAATATTCGTACATTATTTACGGAAGGCGTGACAGGAGCATTGCTCGGCTCTTCTGGCGCTGGAAAGTCCTCATTGACAAACGCTCTTAGTGGTGAAGATTTTATGAAAGTGTCGGGTATTCGTGAAGATGATGCGAAGGGGCGCCATACAACAACACATCGTGAGCTAGTTCTATTGCCAGGTGACGGCTGTTTAATTGATACGCCTGGAATGCGGGAGTTACAATTATGGGATCAGAGTGATAGCTTATCCTCTAGTTTTCAGGATATTGAGGAACTTTCTGCTGCCTGTCGTTACAGGGATTGTACACATAAGAAGGAACCACATTGTGCTGTACAGCAAGCCATTACAGATGGTGTGCTTGAACAATCACGTCTCCAAAGCTACTTTAAATTGCAAAGAGAGCTTGCTTTTATCGAACGAAAAGCAAATGCACAGGCGAAGCTAAATGAACAACGCAAATCAAAGCAAATTGCGAAGGGGAAGAAAGGTAAAAAATAAAATTAAACGAAACTTGATATGAGGATGAACGGTTATCTGCGAGAATCACACTTTTATCAGCGGTTTCAAAGTTGAGGGCACACGCATGACAATCCAAAACATAAATCATTTATCTTCATTCAGTAGAATGCTTCTCTCTGAAGAAGTGAGATGAATGTGGATGTGGCTACTTTTTTATTGTGTCTAAACCCCCACTGAATGAAGATAAAGCCTCCGGACGCAATTACGCCAAGGCGAAATTGATTATTTTCAGTTTCAAATCTAGAAGCATCCATTGCATTCTATGAAAAGGTTTTTGACGCAAAATTACTAGTGAAGGGGAAAAGTACAGCCTATTTTGATGTAAATGGGCTGTGGCTTACCCTGAATGTAGAACAGGATATTCCACGCAATGAAATCCATCAATCCTATACACATATAGCGTTTTCTATCCAGGAGAACGATTTTGATAAAGTGTATGAAAAACTAGTCCAATATAATGTCAATATTCTGGAAGGCAGAAAAAGCGATGTGAGAGATAAAAAATCGATTTATTTTACAGATCCAGACGGTCATAAATTCGAATTTCGTACAGGGACTTTACAGGATCGATTGGATTACTATAAGAAGGAAAAAACGCATATGGAGTTTTTTGATGATTAATGGTTGCAACACTCCTTCTAATGGAAACGTTGATAATAGTAGAAGGGGTGATTTTGTGAAAAAGGCTATTATTTTTGATATGGATGGTACTTTATTTCAAACAAATCTAATATTAGAGCCAGCACTATCGGCGACGTTCGATGTGCTACGTAAAAAGAGCTTGTGGCTGGGTGAAACACCAATAGAGAAATACCGCGAAATTATGGGGGTTCCATTACCTGTTGTCTGGGAAACGTTATGTCCTATGCACGCGCTAGAGACACGTGAAGAAAGCAATGCATTATTCCATGTTAAACTTATTGAAGAAATACGGAGTCGCCGGGGCGCATTGTATCCACATGCAGAGCAAACACTTGCTAGTTTGGCAGAAAACTATGATTTATTCATTGCCAGCAATGGACAAACCGAGTATTTACAAGCAATAGTAGAAACCTATCAATTACAGCGTTATATCAAAGGTACATATAGTATTCAGTCCATTTCGAGCGGTCATAAATCTGATTTAGTGAAAAAGGTAGTCAAGGAAAATGCCATTGAACGTGGAACAGTTGTAGGTGATCGTTCTTCTGATATTCAGGCAGCTCATGACAATCAGCTACTCTCTGTTGGTGTACGATTCGACTTTGCGCAGGAAACAGAATTACAAAAAGCGGACATTGTTATTGATGATTTAAAAGAATTACTTGATTTAAAGCTAGGATAAATTTTATCGACAACATATTCTGATTTATCACCCAACTTTTTTGTTTTATCGAGAACTATGAAGGATTTTCGACATGCATTGCAATTCAACAGCAGAAAGAGTAGAATGGTGGAAATCTATAGTAAAAGCATTGATAAGGAAAAGTAAATTGGATATGCATTATATAGAGAGCCTCTGTTGGTGGAAATGAGGTAAATGCCCCCTTTTGAAAATGACCTTTGAGCTTCGTACCGAAAGCAAGTTTGCGAGTAGATTACGACGAGATGGGCACTCGTTACAACGGCGGCAGTATCTCTCATTGAAATTTGAAATGAGACGCACTGATGGAGGCAAATAGTGTGAGCTATTTGTAAATATAGGTGGTAACACGGGTATACTCGTCCTAATCAATTTTTGATTAGGGCGTTTTTTTATACACTTTTTTAGGTGTGTTGATTAGGGGAATATAGGTTTATTATTGGCCGATAAAAAGATTTTTTTGTTGATATTTTGTTATTATTTGCCCATTTTAGCTGATTGTAGTGAGGGCTACTCGACTCCCGCAGGAAAGCGAGTAGCCCGTAGCGGAAATCGGTGTCTTCTAATTAATTAGAATAGATAAAAATGGTTAATCAACACACCTTAAACTTTTTACAATTTTTCGAGGGGAGCAACTTAGGATGACAATTGTTATTGGAGGGGCGTGGCCATATGCAAATGGTTCTTTGCATTTAGGGCATGTTGCCGCATTATTACCAGGTGATATTTTGGCTAGATATTACCGACAAAAGGGCGAGAAGGTATTGTATGTTTCGGGAAGTGACTGTAATGGCACACCGATCTCTATTCGGGCTGCACAGGAAAACACAACAACGGAAGCAATTGCTAATCATTATCACGAAGAGTTTTCAAGATGCTTCAATGATTTAGGATTTACCTATGATTTGTATACGAGAACAGATGCGCAGCACCATCATGAATCTGTACAAACAATTTTTTTACAGCTATTAGCGAACAATTTTTTATACAAAAAGAAAATTGAACAAGCCTATTGTGAAACGGACAAGCAGTTTTTGCCGGACCGATTTGTAGAGGGGATTTGTCCAAACTGTGGTGCGAAGGCGCGTGGTGATCAATGTGATAATTGCTCAACAATTTTAGACCCGCTCGATTTAATCGATAAACGCTGTAAAATTTGTGGGAATGAGCCAATTATCAGGGAGACAGAGCATTTTTATTTTGCTTTTAGTCAGTTTCAAGGGAGGTTGGAGACTTATTTAGCGGAGGCAAAGGCGGAAAAACGCTGGCGAGACAATGCTTTAGGTTTAACAGAACGTTATTTGGCAGAAGGGGTCCCGGACCGTGCTGTAACAAGGGATTTGCCAAATGGAATAGATGTGCCCGTACCAGGTTTTGAAGGCAAAAAAATATATGTGTGGATTGAAGCAGTAGCAGGTTACTTAACAGCTAGTATTGAATGGGCAAAACAGCATCAAATAGCGATTGAAGATTTGTGGAATGAAGAAACGATTTCGTATTATGTGCATGGTAAGGATAATATTCCGTTCCATACAGTTATATGGCCAGCCATACTTATGGGAATTGGAGCAAAGGCATTACCTACACATATTGTATCAAACGAATATTTAACATTAGAAAAACGAAAATTATCGACGAGTCAAAACTGGGCGGTATGGGTGCCTTATATTTTAAGTCGATACGATGCAGATTCCATTCGTTATTTTTTAACAATGAATGCGCCAGAAAATCGTGATACGGATTTCTCTTGGCGAGAATTTATTTATAGCCATAATGGCGAATTACTTGGCGCTTACGGTAATTTTGTTAATCGTACATTGAAGTTTTTAGAGAAATCGTTTAGTAGTAAAGTGCCTCATGCCGAAGTAGATAATACCATTCGAACACACACAATTCAGCTGTTTAATAATGTTGGGAATCATATAGAAGCGGGTCATTTTAAACAAGCTTTAGAAGCTATTTTTGAATACATTCGTGCGGCGAATCGCTATTTTGATGAGCAGCAGCCGTGGCTACAGGTGAAAGAGAATGTAGAAGCTGGTAATCGTACATTAGCAACGTGTGTGTATATTATTGCTAATCTTGGACAACTGTTACATCCATTTTTACCGTTTTCAGCTGAGAAGGTAAGGGGAATGTTGGGAATCAATGAAGTGATATGGCGTGAGCAAGTGGAATTACCAGCAAGCATTATTGAAGTGACACCACTGTTTGAACGTCTTGATATTGAATTGATTGAAGAGGAATATCGAAAGTTAGTAGAGGGTAGTCGATAGGAAAAATAAAGCAGTATGACTCAATAGTGTCATACTGCTTTTAGCTATTTAATTCATAACAGGCGTTAACTTAGCAACAACGATACTATTGATCGCGTTAATATAAGCTAGCGCACTCGCTTTTAAAATATCTGTATCCGCAGCTTTTGCGATATATTTTTCACCCTCATGCTCGATTGTTATTTTTACTTTACCAAGCGCTTCTTTTCCACGAGAAACACTATTGATATTATATTCTACAAGTTTCACATCAATGTTTGTAATTTCTGCGATGGCTGAATATAGGGCATCTATTGGACCTGAGCCAACCGCACTTGCTTTAAATATCTCGCCACCTTTACGTACTTTGACACTTGCTGAAGGGAAGCTTGCGTTGCTGACGACTTGTAGATCATCGAAGTCGAAGAACTGATCACTGTAATGAGTGGCATTGGCATTGTTTGCGTCATGTTTTTCATAATAGCTTTCAACAATAACATATAAATCGTGATCGTAAACTTCTTTCTTTGCATCTGCTAACTTCAAGAAACCTTCGAATATTCCTTCGAATTCCTCCGCTGAAAGATTTGAAAAGCCCAGTTTTTCAAGGGCATTTTTCACCGCGTGACGCCCAGAGCGAGCTGTTAGGACTAACTCCATATCGTCTAGACCTACATCTTCTGGATGGACAATTTCATAGGCATCACGAGATTTAAGAAGACCGTCTTGATGAATACCAGATGAATGGGCAAAAGCATTATCCCCAGTAATGGCTTTGTTTACTTGTACGTCTAAGCCCATAAAGCTTGAAACAAGACGAGACGTATTCATAATTTCTCTTGTGTTGATACGTGTCTCAGCATTGTATACAGAGCTACGTGTTTTTAACGCCATGACGACCTCTTCTAATGCCGCATTTCCTGCGCGTTCGCCAATGCCGTTAATTGTACATTCTACTTTATCTGCGCCGTTTTTAATCGCAGCAAGCGTGTTAGCAGTTGCCATACCAAGATCGTTATGGCAATGAACACTTAACAGAACGCTATCGTCTAAGTTTTTCATACGCTCATTTAGTTTGTAAATCATCGCTCCAAACTCTTCTGGCTCTGCAAAGCCGACTGTGTCAGGTACATTAATCATTGTTGCGCCAGCCTTCATCACAGCCTCAATGGTTTTCCAAAGATACTCAAAATCAGAACGAGATGCGTCTTCTGTTGAATATTGGACTTGTGGTAGAAGAGTTTTCGCATATTTTACTGCATCTACGCCAATCTGTAGAATTTGATCCTTGGATTTACTGAATTTTTTTTCAACATGAATATCAGAAGTACCAAGCACCATATGAATCATAGGATTTTCAGCGTATTTTACAGCGTTATAAACAGCATCAATATCTGCCTGTACAGCCCGTGCTAAAGCAGTAATCATAATGTCACTTGTATGACCAACTTTTTGTGCGACAGCTTTAACTGCATCAAAATCTCCTTGTGATGAAGCAGGGAAACCAGCTTCGATAATATCGACGCCTAATTTTTTGAGTTGCTGAGCAATCTCTACTTTTTCGTATAAATTCAGTTTTGCACCTGGCACTTGCTCGCCATCACGTAAAGTTGTATCAAACACCCAAATTTTTCTTCCCATTTTCAAACACTCCTTTTGTAGTAGTTGTCATTATATTGATAATGTCTCAGCCTTGCACAATAGAGACGAAATCCACACCTAGGCCAATAAAATAAAAACAAAAAAACCCGCCTCTATATAAAAATATAGAGACGAGTTTATGCTCGCGGTACCACTCTAATTGACTTTCTCATGACAGAAAAAGTCCCCTTATCGACAGCCATCACTGTCTATCCCGTTAACGGAGGAAACCGACGTCCCTTACTTAAAGTTCAGGGAGTGGCTCATGGACGAGTTCAAAATGTGTGCCTATCGGTTTGCACCAACCACCGACTCTCTACAAGTACACTTGCATTTCTACTATTTCCAATCTTGGCCTACAATGTGTTGTTGAAAGCAATCATACTTGGATATCGTCCGTATGTCAACAATATTCTAAAAATTATTTCTTTTCAGTCTTATCAGGGGGCGATTTATTATGAAAGCAAACATTTGATAACAATAAAAAACTCTCTTTTTTGGGTCATCTCCGAAATTTTGTGATGGCATTTGTTAAAATGTATGCCATGTATATAGGCTGATTGGAGTGGAGGTTGGGCGACTCCTTGGGGCTCGTCGGATGCCCCTGGGAAAGCGCCCAGTCGGAACGGAAATCAACCACGTGTTGGCGATAATCATTATTTTTCGCAATAAATGTAAGTATTTATGTAATAATAAAGGGGTAATTAACAGTTTAGAAAGAGGGCGTGACAATGAAATTTGTATTTGATTTGGACGGTACAATTTGCTTTAAGGGTCAACCATTAAGTGAGGGAATTACTAATGCTCTAGAAGCTTGCATCGAAAACGGGCATGAAATCATTTTTGCATCAGCTCGTCCGATTCGTGATTTACTACCAGTATTACCTGAAACAATGCGAGAGTTTTCAATGGTTGGGGGAAATGGTGCATTTGTTGCACGGAACGGAGAAATTATTGAAGTAACAGCATTTGAAGCAATAATTGTAGAAGAGATTCAAAATATTATTACAGCATTTCGATTGCCGTATTTAATAGACGGTGATTGGGATTATGCATATACAGGAAGTGAGGCACATCCAATTTATCAAAATTTAGATCCGCTAAAGCTTGCGAAAAACGTGTCATTGCAGGATTTGAAAGCTATAGTGAAAGTTGTATTATTTCCTGGAGAGCAACGCAAAGAAATAGTAGGTGAGCTAAAAAAACTACCAATCTTGTTATATGAACATACATCCGAAAATATTGTAGATATGAGCCCGAACGGCATAGATAAATGGAGTGGCCTGACGAAGCTAGGTATCGCTGAAGGTGAATTTGTCGTGTTTGGTAATGATGCGAATGATGCGTCCATGTTTGCAAAGGCGAAAGAAAGCGTTTGTGTAGGTGAACATAAAGTACGTGAGATTGCGTCTTTACAAGTATCAAGTGAGGAGACGGCAATAATTAAGATGTTAAGTGTGCTAAATGAAAAGTACAAAGAAGAGGCTTTAACTGATTAGATTCCTGTGCTACTTGTATTGAGAATCCTTCATAGATCGAAGACTCCAGTACACATACAATGAATGTCATCGATAGATACCATCTAGGGATAATCAGAGTCCGTTCTCATATAGGAAGATGTTAAAAAGGAGAAGGTAATATGGTAGATCCTAACACAATTTTGTTCCTTTGGCAGCTCTCGTTTTTCATTTCTTGTGTCACATTAATAGTAGGTATTTTTAAAAAGTCTTGGGTTTTTATGCTGATTAGTACAATTTCATTTTTGCCTATAGCATTATATTTTTTAGGAGCAGTAAATGCTTTTAAATATATTGGACTAACCCCATTTGTTCTTTTCATTTTAACTTTATTATTTTGGTTTTTAAAAAGAAAAGGATAAATATATTTGTTTTATGAGCTGACTTTGCACTCGTAGAATCAATGGTTTTCTGTATTTTACCAGGTAGATACTTTGAAAACAGCTCATACGTTTAACTATAGTCGTGGTGCTTCGAGGCATAATATTGTTAAAATGCATGCAATGTATTCAAGTTGATTGGAGTGAAGGCTAGGCGACTCCTTGGGGATCAGCGATAGAGGAACGAAGGCTAAAACCATCACATCCTGTGATAACGCCTTCGTGACCAACATCGTGTTGGCCCGAGACCCTGCAGCGAAGCGAAGCGGCTCATCGGACGCCCCCAAGAAGCTTTGCTCTGTGCGAAAGCGAAGCGACAGCAACAACAAAGCGCCTAGTCGGAACGGAAATCAACCCTACGTTATGATAATTAGCTATTATAGAAACTTTACCAAATTCCTTAATCCACTTTAAAACGTGAAACCTGTGTTTGTAATTCCTCGGCCATGTTTGATAGTGCGGCAGCAGAAGCGGCCACTTCTTCAATAGTCGCTAGTTGTTCCTCAGAAGCAGAAGCTACATTTTGTAGATTTGAAGAAGACATCTGTGCGATTGTTGCAATTTCATCGAAGGATGCGTAAATTTGCTCAGCACTCGATGACATTTCTTCAGAAACTGTTGTTGCCTCTTGAATTTGTTTGGATACTTGTTCGATCAGTTCAACGATTTTTGAGAAGCCTTCCTCCGCTACTTTTACAACTTGCATACCCACTTGAACCTCTTGTGTACCAGTATCCATGACAGTTACGGCACGATTTGTATTCTGTTGGATTTCTGAAATCAAAGTAGCGATTTGTTCAGCAGATCGCTTGGATTGCTCCGCTAATTTTTTTACTTCATCCGCAACTACTGCAAAGCCACGACCATGATCTCCTGCGCGTGCTGCCTCAATTGCAGCATTCAATGCTAGTAAATTTGTTTGCTCTGCAATATCTGTAATAAGACTAATAATATTTCCAATTTCAACAGAATGGTTTTCTAAATTTTTTACAACACTAGCAGATTCTAAGACTGCTGAATTAATTGTGTTCATCTGCGTAATAACACGGTGAAGGGATTCATTTCCTTTATTCGCTTCCGTATTTGTCTCTATAGCAAGCTCTGAAACGGCAGCTGTAGTTACAGCCAATTGTTGGATACCTTTTGTCATAGTTTTCATAGCTACCGAGCTTTCAGTAGCATTTTTACCTTGAGCTTCGGAGCCACTTGCTACTTCTTGTATAGAAGAAGTAATTTGTTCTGTCGCTTGAATAGTTTGTTCAGCGCTTGCGGTTAATTCAGCAGCAGAACCACTTACTTGCACGGTGTTATGACGTACATTTGTAATAAGATCCTTTAAATTTACCGCCATTTGATTAAAGGCAAGTGCTAAATCACCAACTTCATCACGATTCTTAATATGAATTTGCTCAGCTGTTAAATCGCCCCCAGCAATCTTTTTCGCAGTCTTTGCCATACCTTTGATAGGGCGGGAAATAAGGCTTCCCATGACCATAGCAATTATCAGACTAATGACGACGGCAAAAACGCCAAGAATAATCATTTGGAATTTAATGGATTGTATTTCTTTTGATGTAGCAGCGATTTGCCCTTTTATATATTCATCTTGATAGTTAGCAAGGTTAGCCACACGTTCATCGAACTGTTTAATAATTAGGCGGCCTTGTGTGCTATCAAGCTTTTCATATTGTTCTGTTTCTCCAGCTGCCTTTAATGAAAACATTCGATCTGCGAACTGTTGGGCATCTTGCTCGCTTTTATTGATTGCCTCTAATAATTCAATCGATTTTTGAGAATCGAACGATGCCATTAATTCATCATATTTCTTTTTAAATTCTTCACGGGATGCTGTATTACTTTGAGAATTTTGTTTATCCCCAAGTAATAGATAGCCTCTCATACTTACAATTTCTTGTTTAGCAATTGCGCGGAGCTCTTGTATACTAATAGATTTTGTTGTTTGTTCTTCAAGCAACACGCGATATGTCATGTTTACTGAATTAAGCTGTTTAATATTTAATCCGATGGTGCCAACTAATACTAAAATAACAATAAAAAAACCGAGTGTTAACTTCTTATAGATAGTAAATCGCATAGTTGTTGTTTCCTTTCTCAGTAATTTAGTAGAAATGTTACAAAAAAATGAAATATGTATATACCATTTATATCAGATTATATGAATTTTACAAAGTATTATGAGAATTTTTACTATATTGAATAGGAATAATATGGACGTAAGTTGTAGATAAAATGATAAAAAAGGTAGAATAAAGTGCTGTTTTACTATCAGTGAAAGCGGATAGTTATGTGTATATCACAAACAATTAAGACAATTTGCATAAATTTGAAACTAAATGAACTGTAGTTACGTAGAAATAGTAAAGGAGTAAGCAAGGATGTGGGAAGATGTATAGACCTGTTTTGAAATTGTCAAAAACAACATATGAAAAGATTTGGGACTATATCGGTGGTGGATTATTTGTACTGTCCATCTTTTATATTTTTGTCATGTGGGGCAAATTGCCCGAGGAGATTCCGGCTCACTTTAATGGTGCAGGAGAAGTTAATCGCTGGGGTTCCAAAATAGAATTATTCATCCTTCCGTTAATCGGAATATTTCTATGGATTTTTCTAGGGTTCCTTGAAAGGGTTCCGCATACGCATAATTACCCAGCACGCTTAAATGAAAGTAATGTAGAGGCATTTTATTTAAATAGCCGAAAAATATTAAATGAAATAAAAAACCTTTGTCTCATTTTATTTGCAGCTATATCATTCCAAATGGTCCGTATTGCAATTGGTGAGGTAGAGAATATTGGCTGGTGGTTCCTACCGATAGTGCTAATTGGAACAGCCATTCCGATTATTAAAGGAATAGTAGCGACTACCAAAATAAAGTAGCTTATTTCAATATAAAACTAAACGCTCGAGAAAATTCGAGCGTTTTTTTGTACGAATTTTTCTTTAAATCAGCTATACTATCAAAACTAAGAGAAAATTGTATTGATAATTAGAAGAGGTGCCAAAGCTATGCAAAAGAAGTTTAAACTGAAGGATGGACTGTCCATTGCCATTCATAATCAACCACAGGATATGATACTGGAGGGAATATCCCAATCAGGGAGTGCACCTCATGATCGAATCATTGCTTTTGTGTTTACGATTGATGAAATGGTCAAATTATTACAAGATGCATTAAAGTTAAACACTCTCGTGGAACAGGGCTATTTATTTTTTGTTTATCCGAAAAAGGGGAATAAGAAGTATGAACAGTTTATCCATCGCGATGAAATCTTCCCAGCTATTCAAGTAGACGAGGAAAAATACATTGTTGGCAGTGATTATAAATTTGCGAGTCTTATGTCGTTAGATGAGACATTTTCAATAGTAAGCATAAAAAGAGATGGCAAGGGCCGTGGCAAGAAGAAGACGGCGAGTAGTCAGTGCGTAGGTGACTATGAGGGTATGATTCCTCAATTGCGTGATGCACTTGCAGAAAATACGGATGATTTAACATTTTATGATGGATTAACACCGGGTTATCAAAAGGACTGGGCCCGTTATATCTATAGTGCGAAAAAGGATGAGACGCAGGTGGCGCGTTTAGAGGAAATGCGTGAAATTATCAGACTGGGCTACAAAACAAAGGAATTATACCGAAAAGCAATGGCGGAAGGTAAAGCATAAATAACAAAGGGACTTTATTGATTCCTTTTAGTGATGCAATATTCATGGTAATTGGCAATCCTATGATTAGCCTAGCATTCATTACGCAGCAGAGCGATTAAAAACGGAAATCAATTCTACGTTATGGAATGAGTCTTCTATAAAGATATACACCTAGCAATAATACTATGTTGAAAAGGGGAGAGAGTATGAAAAACACTTATATTGAGCAAGTAGATGAAAAATGGCAGGAGGGTTTTGCCAAACTTGTAGATGTGGTAGAAAGCAATTTACCAGAGGGTTTTGAAGAAAGTATGTATTATGACATGATAAGCTATGTTGTCCCGTTATCTACTTATCCGAAGGGCTACCATGTTACACCGAATACTCCTTTACCCTTTATAAGCCTTGCTGCACAAAAACGTCATATTGCGGTTTATCATATGGGCATTTATGCAGATCAAGCGTTACTCTCGTGGTTCCAGGAGGAATATGCGAAACGAGTACCGACAAAGCTTAATATGGGGAAAAGCTGTATTCGTTTTACAAACACTAAAAATATTCCATATGAACTAATTGGAGAGCTTGTTTCGAAAATGACACCAACACAATGGATTACAAAATATGAAGGGGAGTTAAATAAATGAAAAGTGCCACTACGTTTTTAATGTTTCAGGGACAAGCCAATGAAGCTATTCAGCAATATCAACAGTGGTTTTCAGAGTTGCAGGTAGAAAGCTTAACGTATATGGAAAACTCACAACAAGTTGCGATGGCTGTTCTTCATTTAAAGGGTCTGAAAATGATGGTGAATGATAGTGTTATACAGCATAACTTTACATTTACACCGTCAACTTCTATTTTTGTGGAATGTGAGTCTATAGAAGGAATCGACAGTCTAGTTGCTCAAATTTTAGAGGGTGGACAGGCGTTAATGCCACTTGATAATTATGGGTTCTCAAAGAAATTTGCCTGGATTCAGGATCGCTTCGGTGTATCCTGGCAACTAACATATAATTAAATTTAGGAATAAATGAATATGCCTAATCGCCAAAAGTTAGGGATGATTTTAAAAAAACGTATACAATGTGTATAAGTCGGAACGGAAATCAACCTCACGTTATGATGATGAGCCATAGACATGAAAAATAGACAGAATAAGCTCTTATGCAACTAGAGGACGATAAAAATCCGATGCAATAAGGCTTAATCATGTTAAAAGGAGAATAGCATATGGCAGTAACTTTAGTAAGACACGCTATAAAATATGCTGAAGCAATGCATGCGCTGTCTTCCATGCCACAGGTTCGAGATGCACTAGGGTTACCTGCTGGCAAAGTGGAAGATACGATAAACTTTATTAAACGTGAATGTGTGGATGAAGAAGCTGGAAAAACAGTTCCTCGTGTTGTCTTGGATGAGGAAGGACAACTAATTGGTGTGACGGCGTTAATGTTTATTGATCACAATAAAAAGAGCTGTCATATTGGTTCATGGCTTGGCTATGAATTTTGGGGAAAAGGCTATAATCTTCAATCGAAGGTTGCAATTTTGGATATTGCATTCTTTGAGTTAGGGCTAGAGCGTGTTTTTGCAGGAGCTAGAATGGTCAATATTCGCTCACAAAAGGCACAGGAAAAGTTGTCTTTTATTCGACTAGGAGTTGAGAAGGATTTTCCGCAGGAGCATTCATGGCTAGAGGTCAAAGAAAAGCAGCCATGTGTTTTAAATGTTTTTGAGCGCGAAGATTTTGTTCGATATCGTACAGCCTTAAAGAAAGTGGAAGGTGTGCGGGAAGACTATTTACCACAATTATTATTAGCTGATGAAAGTGAAGTCGCTGTTCGAGAATATTTAAATGATGGTGAATTATATGAGATTAAATGTGGCGAGCAGTTAGCGGGTGTTGCTTTACTTCTTGCACAGTCTGATGCAACAGTAGAGTTAAAAAATATTGCGATCGTACCGAAGTATCAAGGAAAAGGACTTGGGAAGGAAGCGCTGCGACAAATAACAACAGTTTGCCAATCTCAGGGATATAAAACGATAATAGTTGGAACTGCAAATTCTAGTATTGATAATATTGCATTCTATCAAAAAGCAGGTTTTCGTATGGAAGCAATTGAGAAAGACTTTTTCAGTAATTACCCAGAGCCGATCTATGAAAATGGTATTCGTGCACTCGATATGATTTTCTTTTCAAAGGCATTGTAAAATAATATAAACATAAAAAATACCCGTCCAACTTGAGTTGTGCGGGTATTTTTATTCGCCAAACAACAGTGCCAACAACTTTTCTTTCGAATGTAAAAAGTCATCTAGAGTATAGCGATCTAGGACGGCCAAATAGGCTTGTAGTGCTTCGTATAATACGCCTTTTAGCTGACACTCTGGTGCGATTTTGCATAGATTATTTTCTTTGTCAAAGCATTCGACAAGATGAAAATCCTCTTCTGTATGACGCACGATTTCACCAATTGTAAGGGTCTTTGGATCAATCGCTAGGCGAATTCCTCCACCTCGTCCTCGAATCGTTTCAATATAGCCCAATAATCCAAGTTGGTGTGTCACCTTCATTAAATGGTTTTTCGATATATTATAAGCATCAGAAATTTCTTGGATAGTTGATAATTGGCCTTCTTCCTTTGCACCCAAATATATGAGTGTTCGAAGAGAATAATCTGTGTATAAAGTTAAGCGCATAAGAACACCCTACTTTCTATAGTTCAAAATAATTATAGCATTTTTACATTGAAGTATAATAAATTCAATACTTTTTTAAAGATGTATTTAAAATACATTAATTATGTCCATTTTGTTAAAGATGTATTTTGTATATTGCTTTAAGGGATTGATAGCGTTATATTGTAATCACGAAAGGGTGGTAAGCGATATGTTAAAACAAGAAACAGTACAAATTATTAAAGCAACAGTTCCTGTATTAGAAGTTCATGGAGTGGAAATTACTAAAACGTTTTATAAAAATATGTTTCAAGCTCATCCAGAATTATTAAATATTTTTAACCATACAAATCAAGAAAAAGGTCGTCAGCAAACGGCATTAGCAAACACAGTTTATGCTGCTGCGGTTCATATAGAAAATTTAGAAGCTATTTTACCAGCGGTGATGTTAATTGCCCATAAACACCGTAGTCTAGGTATTTTACCTGAGCACTATCCAATAGTAGGAGAATACTTATTAAAAGCGATTAAAGAAGTGCTTGGTGATGCAGCAACAGATGATATTATTAATGCTTGGGCTGAAGCATATGGCCTAATTGCAGATATTTTCATTCAAGTAGAAGAAGAGCTATATCAAAAAGCAGAAGGTAATGGCGGATGGCGCTTATTTAAACCATTGAAAGTGGCGAAAAAAGTAGTAGAAAGTGAACTTGTTACATCTATCTACTTTGAAAATGAAGATGGTTCCCCTCTACCAGCTTATGAGCCAGGTCAATATATCAGTATCCGTGTGAAAGTACCAGGCGAAGAATATTTAATGAACCGTCAATATACACTTTCGCAAGCAAGTACAGAAGATGGCTATCGTATTTCTGTAAAACGTGAAAGCGATCATACGCCAAATGGTAAAGTATCTAACTTTATTCACGACGTATTAGAAGTAGGAGATTTAGTAGATGTAAGTGTTCCAGCAGGACTATTTGTCTTAGAAGAAACTGCTGCTCCAATTACATTTATAAGTGGTGGTATCGGTGTAACGCCATTAAACAGTATGCTACAATCACTAAAAGATGATGCGACAAATGAAGTGAGCTTTATCCAATGTGCACGCAATGAAAAAGTTGTAGCATTTAGCGATGATATTAAAGAGAAAGTAAATGTGCTTCCAAATGCAACATACACAGCGTTATATTCAGATGAAGATAAGAAAATCACAAAAGAATTTTTAGCTGAAAAAGTAGCCAACAATGCAGATGTTTACGTATGTGGACCAGTTGGCTTTATGGAAGCGGTCATTAAAAATTTACATGAGATTGGCGTGAAAGACGAAAAAATTCATTATGAATTCTTTGGTCCAGCAATGCAGTTAGCAAAATAAATAACTATCTGACCCCTTGTTATAAAAAAGCAGTTTTCTGCACTTGTAGCAAGGGGTTTTTGTGTGCGTAGATATGAAAAAAAGTCATTAGATTTAAAATAGTTAAAAAAGTAATTGAATTCATAGTAAAACAAGTGGTAATATACCCTATAAGAATACTAAGGTATTGGAAGGGGAATGATGGATGGGTCAAATGGTTATTACAGGACTAATTTGCGGAGCTTTACTTGGATTTGTTATGCAACGTGGTCGTTTTTGCTTAACTGGCGGATTTCGCGATATGTATTTAACAAAAGATAACCGTATGTTTTATGCATTACTTATTGCAATAGCAATCCAAAGTGTTGGTGTATATACCTTGATTAGTTTAAAGGTATTTGAATTCAGTGCTGGTTCTTTACCAATCGTAGCTGTTATTGTTGGTTCATTTATTTTTGGGATTGGCATTATTTTCGCTGGTGGTTGTGCAACAGGTACTTGGTATCGGGCGGGAGAAGGTCTAATTGGCAGTTGGATTGCATTAGCTGGTTATATGCTTGTAGCAGCAATGATGAAATCAGGCGTATTGTTGCCGTTGGATACGGCTATTAAAGAAACGAGCATTAAAAGTAATTCTATTGCCGAGACAATTGGCGTAAACAACTGGTTGATTATAACGATTTTTGTAGTGGTTGTTGCATTGATTGTTTACCGTGAGCTAAAGAAGCCACGATTAAAAATCCCAGGGTTAAAGCCGAAAAAAACGGGATTAGCACATATTTTGTTTGAAAAACGTTGGCATCCATTTATAACTGCAACAATTATTGGTGTGATTGCAACTTTAGCATGGCCGTTAAGTGTAGCTACTGGTCGCATAGGCGGATTAGGCGTTACAACACCTTCTGCTAATATTTTGCAATTTTTGGTGACAGGAGAAATTAGCTTCATCAACTGGGGTGTTTTTCTAGTATTGGGAATTTTCTTAGGATCATTATTCGCGGCAAAAATGAGTGGTGAATTTAGATTCCGTATTCCAGATACAAAAACAGCGATTAACAGCTTATGTGGTGGACTTATGATGGGGTTCGGCGCAGGTTTAGCAGGGGGTTGCTCAATTGGTAATGGATTGGTGATGACAGCGATGATGACTTGGCAAGGTTGGATTTCATTAGGGTTTATGATTTTAGGTACATGGACAGCATCTTACTTTGTATTCGTTCGACCAAGTAAAAAAGCTAAGCAAGCTGCGCACGTAATAACAGCGTAAAAAGGAGTGTTTTCATATGAAAAGAACATTAGAAGTCATGGGAATGGTTTGTCCATTTCCATTAGTGGAAGCAAAAGAAGCTATAAAAGACTTAAACTCAGGCGATGAATTAGAAGTGCAATTTGATTGTACACAAGGTACAGAATCTATTCCTCGTTGGGCTGCTGAAGAAGGGCACGAGGTAACAGAGTATGAACAAGTTGGCGAAGCTGCCTGGACAATAACTATTAAAAAGAAATAAGCCTTCATGGCTATTTAAGCGGGAAATTCGATGATAGAATCGTCGGATTTCCCGCTTTTTTTGTAACTGAAAGATAAGAAAATAAGGGTAACAACCTGAAAGGGACGGATAAAACGTTGATACAAGCGGGAAATGACATTGTAACGATGAGTAAGAAAAATTCGAGCTTTCATGTTGACATTATACCTAATGGGGTATATTATGAATCACGTAAGCAAGTTCAATCGATCGTTTTGAAAGGAGGCATGATAGTATGGCTTACGGTACAAAAACAGCTAATCGAGTGAAGCGAATAGAAGGTCAATTGCGTGGTGTTTTACGCATGATGGAAGAAGAAAAGAACTGTAAAGATGTGATTACACAGCTATCTGCCGTGCGTTCTGCGGTTGATCGAACTATTGGAGTAATCGTTAGTGAAAATTTATTGGAATGTGTAACGACTGCTGAAGGGGATGCGGAAAAAGTGAATACTGCGATTCAAGAAGCAATGGATTTAGTCGTGAAAAGTAGATAAATTTTATATACCCTAAATAGTATGTGTGAGGAGGCGAATGTTACATGGGAACATGGATTATACTTGCTGTTGTTATAGCATTTTTCGTTTGGCGAATGAAGCCAACGAAAGGGGTACAGTCAATTTCTGCGGTACAATTGAAAAATATTTTACATGATAAGGATAAAGTTTTTATCGATGTGCGAACACCAGCTGAATATAAGGGGCGAAATATCCCGCAGTTCAAAAATATTCCGCTCGGTTCTAGCTTTGACAAAATACCGAAGGACAAAGAAATCGTTGTCATTTGCCAAAGTGGCATGCGCAGTAGTCAGGCATGTAAACAACTGAAGAAACAAGGATTTGAGCGTGTGACAAATGTCCGTGGAGGCATGAGCGCGTATTAGGAGGAGAATAGCGTGAAGGAAATTTCAACAATGGAAGTACAACAGGCTTTAGAGCAAGGTCAGGCAATAAATTTAATCGACGTACGTGAAGTAGATGAAGTGGAGTCAGGACACATTCCAGGCATTATTCATATCCCACTTGGCTTACTTGAATTTCGTATGCATGAGCTAAATAAAAATGAACCATATGTTATGGTCTGTCGATCAGGTGGTCGTAGTGGTAGTGCTACTCAGTTTTTAGAAAGCCAAGGCTTCGATGTATCCAATATGGTTGGTGGCATGCTTGCTTGGAATGGTGAAGTAAAGTAGCAGATGCAGTGAACCTATAGCGCTTGCTATATTTTTTTAATAAAAATAATACCTATGTAGGTATGAGGGAGGATGTTATGAGTATTAAGGCAGATTTTCAGCTGGATGCCAAGGGGCTTTCTTGTCCTATGCCAATTGTTAAAACGAAAAAGGCGATGGCTGATTTAGTAGATGGTCAAATTTTAGAAGTATCAGCAACGGATAAAGGTTCGAAGGCGGATATTGCTGCATGGGCTGAATCTGTGGGTCATCAATATATTGGGACAGTGGAAGAAGAAAGTGTGCTTAAACATTACATTCGTAAATGCTCGGACGACACGATGGAAGAGCAAACATTTGAACATACAATGGAGTTAAAAGAGGCAATGGAAAGAGAAGGTCTTATTCTCGATGTTCGTGAGGAGGCAGAGTTTGCTTTTGGCCACATAGAGGGAGCAAAGTCTATTCCGATGGGTGAGCTAGACGGACGCCTTTCTGAACTTGATAAAGAGCAAGAGATTTATGTCGTTTGTCGAACTGGGAAGCGTAGTGATTTAGCTGCCCAAAAGCTTGTGGCACATGGCTTTACAAAGGTATTTAACGTTCTTCCAGGAATGACATCCTGGACAGGAGATTTAACAAAAAATATTTAGGGGGAATTTATTATGTCAAATAAAGTAGCGATAATTGCAAGTAACGGTGGTCTTTTCGATGCGTATAAGGTGTTCAATATTGCAACGGCAGCGGCGGCTACAGAGAAAGAAGTAGCGATCTTCTTTACATTCGAAGGGTTAAATTTAATTCACAAACAAGGGATGCATGCATTACCTATGCCTGCGGGAGCGGAGCATTTTGCAGAAGGGTTTGCTAAAGCTAATGTACCAGCAATTCCGCAATTAGTGGAAATGGCACAGGAATTAGGTGTGAAGTTGATCGCGTGTCAAATGACTATGGATGTAATGGGTTTAACGACAGATGATTTTATTGAAGGTATCGAGGTTGGAGGAGCTGTGACGTTCTTAGAGTTTGCGAAGGATGCAGCACCGTCATTAACATTCTAATTAACATAAATGATTTTAACTTATTTCAGCAGAAGTCTCCCACCTCTATAGGTGGTGAGATGAATGCGGTTTTAAGTTGTTTTTCAGCGGGTGTACAAACATCTGTAGCTGACGCTTCGCTTTCGCTACAAAAAACACTTGCTGAAATAGAGGAACTCAGTCTAAGAACGCCACGTCCTGTGGCAACGACTGAGTGACCAACTTCGTGTTGGCCTAAAGCCTCCGGCGGATGTCACGGAATCGGAAAGGAGTTCTTAGGGGATGTTAGCCTAAAATCATCGCATCCATGCGATAACGGCTAACTGACTTGCGTCGGTGCTGCTGCCGCTACGCTTTCGCGCAAAAAACATCTGCAGGCCTAAGCACAAAGCCGATTCCGGACGCAATTATGCCGAGGCATAATTGATCTTATTATATAGGCGGAGAGGACAATCCTTTCCGCTAAAAAAATCAATAAAATAATACCTCAGGGGGTAATAAGAGTGTCAGTTTTAAAATGGAGTGCAGCAGAAGTAGCAAAAAAAGTAATTAATAAAGAAGAATTATTTATTTTAGATGTCCGAAATGCGGATGCATTCGAAGATTGGAAAATTGATGGCCATAAATTTGAATACCTTAATATTCCGTATTTTGAGTTGTTAGATGGCGTTGAAGATATTTTACCGAAGATTCCAGTTGATAAAGATGTGTTAGTCGTTTGTGCGAAAGAAGGCTCATCGCTGATGGTAGCTGAGATGTTATCAGAAGCAGGTCGTGCAGTGGCTTATTTAGCTGGTGGAATGAAAACGTGGAGTGAATATTTAGAACCGATTAAAGTTGGAGATTTAACAGGTGGTGGTGAGCTTTATCAATTTGTACGTTTAGGGAAGGGTTGCCTTTCTTATATGGTCATCTCTGAGGGTGAAGCAGCGATTATCGATGCTGTGCGTTTTACAGACGCATTCACAAGCTTTGCGGAAGAGAAAAACGTAAACATTAAATATGTGTTCGATACACATTTACATGCCGATCATATTTCTGGTGGTCGACATGTAGCAGCTACTACTGGTGCGACGTATTATTTACCACCAAAAGATGCTGAAGAGGTTGTGTTTGACTATACACCTTTACTTGATGGCACAACTGTCCAAGTGGGCGCCTCCAAAATTGACGTAGGAGCGATTTATTCGCCTGGTCATACAATTGGTTCAACGTCATTTGTTGTAGACAACAAGTATTTATTAACTGGAGATATTTTATTCATTGACTCAATTGGACGTCCTGATTTAGCGGGTCTTGCAGAAGATTGGGTTGGTGATTTACGTGAAACACTTTACAAACGATACAGAGAATTATCGGATGATCTAATTGTTTTGCCGGCTCATTTTATGGTGATTGATGAACTAAATGAAGACGGAACTGTAGCAAAACACCTTGGACAATTATTTGCTGAAAATCACGGCTTAAATATTAAAGATGAAGCAGAATTCCGAAGTGTCGTAACAGAGCATTTGCCTCCACAGCCGAATGCCTATCAAGAAATTCGTCAAGTAAATATGGGTAAGGTTACGCCAACGCAGGATGAGCAGACAGAGATGGAAATTGGTCCGAATCGCTGCGCAGTTAGATAGTACGTTTAACTTCTTTCAGCGGGAGCCCCCCACCTCTATAGGTGGTGAGATGAATGCGGTTTTAAAGTCACTTTTCAGCGGGTGTCCAAAACATCCGCTGAAAGAAGTTAAAGCCTCCGGCGGATGTCACGGAATCGGAAAGGAGTTCTTAGGGGATGTTAGCCTAAAATCATCGCATCCATGCGATAACGGCTAACTGACCTGCGTCATGCAGGCCTAAGCACAAAGCCGATTCCGGACTCAATTATGCCGAGGCATAATTGATAAGATAGAAATGCAATGAGTACGCATGTATGGTTATAGCATGTAAATACCGCAAAGCGAAGGCGCTCATCCTTCGTAAAGTTGTGAAAAAACAAACAGAACCGGCAAAATCGCTTACAACGTTTGCTGTTCCAAAGGAGAAAAATATGAAATCAAACTTACAACTAGATGCAAAAGGTTTATCTTGTCCAATGCCTATAGTGAGAACAAAAAAGGCTATAGATACATTAGCTTCAGGGGAAATTTTAGAGGTTCAAGTAACAGATAAGGGAGCTTTAGCTGACATTCCCGCTTGGGCCGAAGCTGGCGGTCATATCATTTTAGACAAAGCTGAAGACGCTGGCGTCATTACATTCTTTATTCAGAAAGCTTAAAACTGGTGAGGGTTGTCTCTTCTATTAGAAGTTTAGAGCAACCCTCCTTTCATTTAATATTGATGGAAATGATCATGTCCCTTAAAGTGAAGTCACCAGAAAGAAGGAAAAAATATGGATTTAGCATGGATTATTACAATATTTTTGATTGGCTTTGTCGGTTCGTTTGTATCGGGAATGCTAGGAATTGGCGGAGCAATTATTAAATATCCAATGTTATTATATATCCCACCTTTACTTGGTTTTGCAACATTTTCAGCACATGAGGTATCAGGTATTAGTGCAGTAGAAGTGTTTTTTGCCTCTCTTGCTGGGGTGTGGGCATATCGAAAAGGTGGTTATTTAAATAAATCACTGATTATATATATGGGTAGTGCCGTATTAGCAGGAAGTTTCATTGGTAGTTATGGCTCCCAATTTTTATCTGAAGTGGGGGTTAACGTCGTTTATGGTGTATTGGCGTTGATTGCTGCAGTGATGATGTTTATTCCTAAGAAGCAAATTGACGATAAGCCATTGGATGAGGTGACGTTCAATAAACCGATAGCAACTGTATTAGCTTTTATTGTTGGTATTGGATCGGGGATTGTTGGGGCAGGTGGTGGCTTCTTGCTAGTACCGATAATGCTAGTAGTATTAGGTATACCAACACGTATGACAATCGCTACAAGCCTTGCCATTACTTTTATAGCCTCTATAGGCGGGACAATTGGAAAATTGATGACGGGACAAGTTGATTATTATCCTGCAATCATTATGATTGTAGCAAGCCTAATAGCAGCTCCATTAGGTGCAAAGGCAGGGAAAAAATTAAATACAAAAGTTTTACAAGCTATTTTAGCAGTGCTCATTTTAGCAACTGCCATTAAAATTTGGATAGATATATTGTAGGGAGCTGTAGTAAATGAAAATTGAGATTTTCTCAGATTTTACATGTCCGTTCTGCTATATTGGCAAAAAAGAATTGGAACGTGCCATTGACTTGGCAGGTTATTCAGGACAGGTAGAAATTGAATACAAAGCATATCAAATTGGACCAGATACGCCTAAGAAAGATGCACCAACTTTATATGAGGGTATGACTGCAAAATTGGATTCCACGATAGACGAAGTAAAGGAAATGACTAAGGGTATAGCAATGCGGGCTGAAGAGGTTGGTTTGCGTTACAATTTTGAAGATATGAAAACAGCGCATACTGAAAAAGCTCATCGATTGGCAAAATGGACAAGACAGTTTGGCAAAGAGTCGGTCTATACGGAAGAACTTATGAGTGGTTACTTTACGGAAGGAAAAGACTTAAACGACGATATGTTCTTGTTAAAAGTCATTGAAACGATAGACTTAGATGTTGAAATAGCGAAGGGTGTTTTGGCATCAACTGACTTCAGTGAAGCTTTAGACAGAGATCGATATGATGCCCAGCAGCTAGGTGTACAAAGTGTTCCGTTCTTTGTTTTTGAAAATCGTTACGGTATTAAAGGTGCGGAGCCAAATGAGGTTTTTGTGCGAACTTTGCATCAAGCGGCCGAGATAGCTGGGATTCAGCCGGTATTAAAGATGGTAGGTGATGGTGAAGCTGTTTGTGCAGATGGTGAATGTAAATTATAGTGAAATGCTAAAATGTCGGGTACAGTGCTGTGCTCGACATTTTTTATCTTCATTCAGTAAATTAATTTTGTACCGAAAGCGAAGCGTCGGCTACAATTACGCCAAGGTGAAATTGATTAGGTCAGGAAAAAATACATACTACAAGAGGTATTAAGTCTCGATTAATGTGTTATAGAACAATGAATTTCGTAATTTTATCCTCTAAATGATTCTATTTGCGTAAGGTGTGAGAAAAGTCACATCGGAAAACAGGCTTTTTTGCTAAAATATAGGTGATTATACAAAGGGGGGTATTATAGATGAAACCTATAGTAGCAGGAGTAGCGGGGACAGTGTTGTTAGCGGGTACACTTTTTGTGGGAGCAGTCATTAGCGACAAAATTTTAGGGGATGCAGAAAGCAAAGAAGCCGCTGAACAAACAAAAATACCAGCAACAGCAGCTGCTCAGTCAGTTGTCTATGCGCCACCAAGTATTGAAGAAGTACCAGATGGACCTATGAAGGAAGCAATATTATATGGTCATGAGCTTGTCAATAATACACATGTTGCTGCAGAAGAATATGTTGGGAATCAATTATCTTGCACAAGCTGTCATGCAGGGGCAGGTTATGATGAGCAAGTTTCGTCATTAGTAGGTGTTATGGCGAATTATCCCCAATATATCGCGCGCTCAGGTGATATTGTAACGATTGAGGAGCGTATTAATGGTTGTATGGTGCGCAGTATGAACGGTAAGAAGTTTGACATGAATAGCAAAGAGCTAGAAGCGATGGTCTCATACTTCGCCTATATTTCAGAAGGTGTACCGATCGGGGCAGAGCGTGAATGGGTAGGTACAAGTACAATGAAGGACATTCCTATACCGGATGTTAAGAACGGTGAAGAAGTATATGCCCAGTCTTGTATCGCTTGTCACGCGGGTGATGGTTCAGGTACTGGTGCTAATACAGGTCCGGCATTATGGGGTGAAAAATCATTCAATGATGGAGCGGGTATGGCAAGAATGTCAAAAATGGCTGGCTACATTCAAAATAATATGCCAGTCGGTGCAGCTGGTACTTTGACAGATCAAGATGCCGCTGATTTAGCAGCCTTTATTTTATCGCAGGATCGACCTGAGTGGGCAAATCATAATAAAGATTGGCCAAAAGGCGGACGTCCTAATGATATTATGAATAAAGAAAAACGGGAACAAGTTAAAAATGGCACAATAAATTGGGAGAAAGTGCTTTCTGCTAATTAAAATGAAAGGGATGCTGCAAATTAGCGGCATCCCTTTCGTGCTATTTAAAATTGTAAGCCGTGACAATTTTATCTCTGTTAGTTGTCGTATCTGTGAAGTATTCATACAAGCAAATACCGAGGAAGGAGCCAGCAACATTAAAGACATTAGAGAAACCATTATTCTGGAGGGCCATTACAGCATTGTAGCTTCGCTGGCCAGATCGGCAATGTACATAAACTGGTCTATCTTGTGGAATCTCATTCAAACGTTCACGGAGCTCACTTAACGGAATATTATGCGCATGAATGAGATGACCCGCCTCGAATTCATTTCTTTCACGGACATCTAAGAAATAGGCGTTATTTTCAATGAGACCTCTAACCTCGTCAACTTTTACTTGTTTATAATGACCGTATAATTGGTTTTGAGCAACGAGTGCTGCTAAATTAACTATGTCACGTGCGGTGCTAAACATTGGAGAATATGATAGCTCTAGCTCTTTTAAGTCTTCTAATGTGCCATCCATTGTGATCATAGTTGCAATAACGTCGATGCGTTTGTCGGCATTACCTTTTCCAATCGCCTGCGCTCCAAGAATCTTCCCAGTGGGCACTTCGTAAACAAGCTTAAAATGAAGTGGATTACTATTTGGCATTAAACCAACTTTATCTGGTGCAATCAAATACACGCTTTTTGCTTGGAAGCCATGTGCGAGCGCTGTTTTTTCATTTAAGCCCGTTGTGGCACACGTGTAATCAAAAATTTGCACGCTTGAAGAGCCGATAACTCCTTTGTTTTGTTGGGGTATATTGTACATATGATTAGCTGCTGCTCGTGCTTGTCGTTGCGCTGGACCTGCTAGTGCCAGGCGCGTTTGTTTATGAGTTAGCTGATGGAATACTTCTATAGCATCGCCCACAGCGTAAATAGAAGGATCGGATGTTACATAATTAGCATCAACTTGAATGCCGCCGAGTTCACCTATTGCCAGTCCGGCTTCATTCGCTAAAGAGGTTTCGGGACGAACGCCGATAGCTAATACGACAGCCTGTGCTTTCAATTGTTTACCGGAACTCAATTTTACATAATCTGCTGTAACCTTAGCTAGACCATCATTGACGATGACATTAATTCCTTTATCCATCATTTCTTTGTGTAATATTTGTGCCATATCATAATCAAAGGGCATCATGATTTGTTGACTAAATTCAACGAGTGAGACATTAAAACCGGCAAGCTGTAAATTTTCTGCAACCTCGACACCTATAAATCCGCCACCGATGACAGCAATATCCTGTATGTCATCGCTCTGGATATAACGATTTAAACGGTCTATATCCACGACATTACGAACAGTAAAAACGTGTGAAGAATGAACGCCATCCAAGTTTGGAACAATTGGACCCGCACCAGGAGATAACACTAACGTATCGTAGCTTTCTGCATACTCAGTGCCGGTAGTTAAATCCTTTACAGTAATGCTTTTTTCTTTTCGATTAATATGTAAAACTTCTTGATTAACACGAGCTTTAATTTTGTATTTTGATTGAAAGGCTTGTGGTGTCATTAAGATTAATTTGTCGCTGTTATCAACAATTCCACTTAGGTGAAATGGTAAAGAGCAATTTGAGAATGAAACGTTCGGTCCTTTTTCAAACATTATAATCTCAGCCTGTTCATCGAGGCGACGAATACGCGCAGCGGTCGAGGCACCACCTGCGACACCACCAACTACTAAAAATTTTTTACTCATGTGTAAGCACATCCTTTTCTTGTAGTATACATACAGGGGTATGTTGTGTATAAATCAAAAGTTTTCTGGCGTTAACAATGAATAAAATTGTGGATAACTATTGATTTAAATAGATGATATACCCTGTTAGGTATTTTATCAACAAAAATTACTGATTAAAAATCGTTGTAAGTGGATAAATACTAAAAAAGTAAACAAATAGACAAAATTTTGGGGATAAACCTAGGAGTAAAAGAAATTAAGTACCCAGATTTGGTTATCACTAAAATTGGGGATGACAGTCGGGACGGAAATGAACCCGCGTTAGGATGATGAGCCTTAGATTTGTTATACTAGCAATATTAGGAAGTAGCATCGGAGGTGACGCTGTTGATTTTTTTGAAATTTTTAATCCAAATCATTGTTGTATCAGGGCTTATTTATTTTGTCAGTGGTCGATTAATTGGTTCAAACATTAATTTTATGCGTAGGGTTCTTTCTGTAGTCATTAGTGTGACGCTAACGTCCTTTGTTTATTGGTATACCTATTTACGCCATACAGATTTTTTATATGAACCGATGATGCAAACCGTGACAGAGGTCAGTACACTTATTTGGATTGGTAGCATGCTACTCATTTCGATGCTGCTCTATCTTGTTTTTGAGCTTTTCGATTCAAGTGGTATTACAGCTAGAGATGGTCGAAATGGGAAAAAGAATTTATTCTTGCGTATTCGTAGCTACTGGCGACAACAAAAGCGCTTACGTCAGGTGTTTAAAATAGCTGTAACAAATGGCGTTGTTCAAACAATCAAATACGCAAGACAACGAGAAAATGAAAAGGAGCTTGCCGTTGCTTTAAGGGTAACTTTGGAGCAATGTGGTGGGATATTTATTAAATTTGGTCAGGTACTTTCTACACGTAAGGAACTATTTTCGCCTACCTTTATTGACGAGTTAGAGAGGCTACAGGATAGTGTGAAGCCTCTACCGTCAGAGCAGGTAACGCAAATTTTAGAAGATTCACTTCCGAAGCCTTTGAATGAAATTTTTGCAAGCTTTCAAATGGAACCTATTGCGGCAGCATCTATTGGACAAGTTCATAAGGCACGATTGAAAAATTTTGACGAAGTCGTGGTGAAGATACTGCGTCCAGAAGTGAAGGGATTCATGCGAGACGATCTTGAAATTTTAGAGGAATTTGCTAATTGGCTTTCTAATAAATCTACATGGGCTGAGTCACTTGGTTTTCGAGAGCTTGCTAAAGGATTTGCAGATGGGTTACGCGAGGAAATTCATTTAGATATTGAGGCTCGTAATACATTGCAGGTGACAAATGCTCTTGCCAAAAGCGAATATAAGGTGAGGATTCCTAAAATCTATACAGAATATTATAATGAAAATGTTATTGTCATGGAATATGTACGGGGGAAAAGTGTTGCTAATGCTGCTGCTGAATTTAACCGAGTAGAATGTGATCGTAAGCTGTTTGCGCGGACTGTTTTATATTCCTTCTTTGAGCAGATGCTTCTTTCAGGTATCTTTCATGCAGATCCGCATCCAGGAAATATTCATATTGATGAGACGGATGGCACACCGATACTGCTTGATTTTGGAGCTGTTGGCCGTTTGGGAGCTACTCAACAAGAGGGCTTAAAGCTATTTTTAATGGGGATTCAGCTAAATGATTCAAGTATTTTATATGACGGCTTAACACTATTGGTTGAAAATGCTGATCATGCAGACCGTGCAAAGATGGAGCAAGCCATTGATCAAATTCTCTTGAAAATCTCTTACGTGGATCGGATTCCAACAGAGGAATTGATACATGCGTTATTTACAGTTGTTCGTGATTTCGGTCTTGCTTTCTATCCCGCAGTAGGTTTAGCGCTGCGTTCCTTAGTAACATTGGATGGCACATTACGGGTAATTGACCCAAGATTTGATATTTTTACAGAAGCGAAAGATTTTTCATCCGCATATATGCGAGCATCCTTCCTGAAGCCATTTAAAGAACCGATGGCAACAAAGGAACGTTTACAAGAAGAATTATCTATGCTTATTCCGACATTGCGCAAAATGCCAAGACGAGTTGACCAACTTATTCAACGGATAGAGAGTGGGAAAATTATCTTACATCACGATGTTTTTTCGGATGAGGATAATGCTCGTTTTATTACCAATCTGTTTTCCCGTTTCGTCTTGCTCCTCGTTGGTATTACCTTTGGCATTATTTCTGTAGCACTTTTAGCAATCTCACAATTTATTCATGACACGTACGCTGTTTACTTAAATACAGCCGCATACTTAGGATTATTTTTGTGTGCCATTCTTTTAGTACGTCTTTCTATCCAAGCGTTGCGTTCTATGAAGCAATAGAAGCGCTTGTTTATGGATACACATTATTTATAGGTAGGGGAAATGTTCCCTTACCTTTTTTTATATTAAAAATGTTCTCTAGAAATATTACAAAAACATTACAAAACAAAGAGTGGGTCTGTTGGTAAAGTAGTTATAATCGTTGATATGTAGAATAAAACGTAATTTTGTAGAATTTATTAGAATTTACATGAATATTACAAGAATGTTGCGAGTTTTACTAAACCATTAAAAAGGCGCGAAATAGTATAAAAGTTATGCTAATAGTGCTAGACTTTAAAAGGCTAATAAAATATAAGATTAAATAAAAGAATCGTTCCAATGATTACATTAAAATTCTAAGGACGAAATTGACTAGTGAAGGGGAAGAATAACGTGGGTAAGCGCAATAAATGGCGTAAGTCGATGGTGCTAGCATTAGCACTAGCTGGCGGCTTATTATTTAATACAGTTCAACCAACCGTAGTGCACGCAGAAGAAACATCTCAACAAATGATGGATAAGAAAGCTAAAATAGATACAGAGGTTAAAAAGCTACAAGAAGAATTAACTAAACTACAAAAAGAGATCGATGAAAAAGTAAAAGTATTTAACAAAGTACAAGCAGATATTAAAGAAGTTGATGCAAATATTGTAGATACTAAAAAACGTATTGAGCAACGTTCAGCGATTTTAAGTGATCGTATGGCTGCATACCAAGCTCAAGATAATACTGTGGGCATTTATTTAAATGCTGTTCTTGAATCAAAAAGCTTTGCAGATTTAATGGACCGTGTCGTAGCGGTAAAAACATTAATGGATGCTGACCAAGAATTAGTAGATCAACAAGAAGCGGATAAGGCTAACTTAGAGAAACAAAAAGCAACATTAGATGAAAAACAAAAAGAGCTTCAAAAGCAATTCCAAGAGCTTCAACAAAAGGAAAGCGAAATGGAAGTAAAAAAAGCTGAAAATGAAGCGAAATCTCTTGCATTAAAGGCACAAATTGCAACGAAGCAAGAAGAAGAGCGTTTAGAAGCAGAACGTAAAGCAGCAGAGGAAGAGGCAGCTCGTTTACGTGCACTTCAAGCAGCTACTCCAGTTGTACAAGCAACAAACAACAATAATAACAATAACAGTGACACTAACACTAACACTAACGATAATAGCAACAGCAATAGCAACGCTAACAATAGTAGCAAAGCTAACAATGTAAAATCACCACAAAAAGTCGTTGTTGGTTCTGGATCAGGCACTGCATCTTCAGGTGATGCTATTTCAACTGCGAAGCAATTCCTGGGTCGTAGCTATGTTTGGGGCGGTAGTAACCCATCGACAGGATTCGACTGTTCTGGTCTTGTGCAATGGTCTTACAAACAAGCAGGCGTATCTTTACCACGTACAGCATCACAACAATATTTAGCAACACAACGTATTTCAGCAAGCGAAGCACGTGTAGGCGACCTAGTATTCTTCAGCTATGGTTCAGGTATAGCGCATGTAGGTATTTACTTAGGAAACAACACGATGATTGATGCTCAAAATAAAGGTGTTGTCATTGAATCACTTGATTGGTGGAATCAATATCTAGTAGGCTTCGGTCGTATTTAATAAGCCTTACTATTATATAGACGATTTAAATTAGCAAAAAGGTTATCTTTGTAAAAGAAATTACAAAGATAGCCTTTTTTATTATTTGACGGTATTGGAGATTAACCTTAAAAACCATCTGATTAAAATATAGCTAAGATCCTATGAGTAAACCTATCAGGCAAACAGATGTGGTTATCCATTAATTTAGGCTCGACTACTCGACCAATAATGAGTAAAATAACTTCTAAGATGAATAAATTTACATAAGTAGATATATTTACTACTATAGTCCCGGTTACAAAAATGATAGTGGAGCCGAGAAAAGCAATTACATCAATTATTCATATTATGATTGTCATCGTTATTGCGTATTTTACTTGTATTAAATCGAAGGCTAATAAGTGTGTGATACCTCCAATAAAAAAAGCTAACAAGTAAAGTATGTCTTCATACAGCTAAAAGAAAGGATTCCTTGCATATTGAACCTCACTTCTGATAATTTTGAAATATACAATTAGGGATCTTGCTTTGAAATTATAATTATTTGAGACTTTTATTTTGTAGTAGCAAAGTAACGAATGATGGGAAATGAGAAAACACTTACAAGTGCATTATTTTTTTTCGTTCTGAAACAATAAAGGTAGGGATGAATCATGGAAAAAGAGATTTTGCAACTTTTTAGTAATTTAACAGAGCGTGACCGTGATATTCAATACAAATCATACGAAGAATTATTGAAAATTATGCAGGAACCAGTTGATTGGACATATTCAGTTTGGGAACAACTTGTTCAGACACTTACATACAAAAATGGCCATGTGCGTGCAAGTGCTGCACAATTTTTATGCGCATTGGCAGCAAAAAGTGATCCTGAAGAAAGAGTATTAGAGGACTTCTTAAAGGTTTGGGCAGTAACGTATGATGAAGAAACAGTAACTGCGAGGCATACTTTACAGGCAATTTGGAAAATAGGCTTAGCAGGGCAGGTACAAAGAGATTTAGTCGTATCATATTTGGCTAAAAGGTATCAAACATGTTTAGACGAAAAGCATCCGACATTAATACGCTATGATATTATTGTATCCTTTAAAAAGCTATTCGATGCAACGAATGACCCAAAACTACTAGACATTGCACAGCGTTTAATTGAGGAAGAGAAAGATGTTAAATCCAAAAAGAAATATAAGACTGCCATCCGGTAAAAGTTATTTGGCTAATTTTCCGCAAATTCTCTCGTTAAGAGATCGTTTTTATAACGTATTAAAAAATAAAATGCTTTACTCTATGAAGCATAACAAATATCTGCACGAGCAGGATGAATACCCATGAGGGCAGTGAATATATCCGTGTGCATAAGGTAATACCTGCATGATTTTTATCCATCGTCATTTGTTTATTCTAAATTCCACAGCTATTTTTTCCTATCAATCTATGTTAAACTGCATTACAAGTGAATAATTCTTGCAGAATAAGGGTGCTGAACTATAGCATAATCGGGAATTCGGTGAAAAACCGAAGCTGTTTCCGCAACTGTAAGTACAGGAATCATAAAGATATACCACTGTCGAATTATTCGATGGGAAGGTTTTTTATGACTCACAACGTGATTGAATGAACTGTACAAGCCAGGAGACCGACCTTTGTTTGAACGTATAGATAACTCTTCGGAAGCTAGGAGAATATGCGGCAAATACATAGGCTATGTCGTATCTAGGCGACACTATTTATGTTATTTTTCGTTGTTTCCATAGAAGTGGGAACAACGTTTTTTTTATGTACACTTATAATTCACCTAATGTAAGCCGAGGTGTTAATAAAGTAAGAATTTTTCACGAAGGAAAGCGGGGACTTAGATTTGAAAAAAGATGCACGTTATTCTTGTTATCCATTTATGCGTGAAAAGGCATCGACAGTAGATTTTGAAATTCGAACGGATAGCCTAACAACACATATTGGTGTAGCAATGGCGGCGGTGAAAAAAGAAACGGTAGAGGTAGTAGCAGATGATTTGCTAGCCATTTTGCCAATGGCTTACCATGTAAATGGCTCAGTCCGAGGTAAATTAGCAGTAACCGAAGATGATTTGACTTGGCTAAGTGATCGCTATGATTTCTATGTTAGTCATGTTAAGGATGAAATACAAAACTTTGTATTACCTCAAGGAACAGAGGCGTCTACTGCATTACATTTATGCCGTAGTGAAGCGAAAAAATCTTATCGCGTTTTGCACAAAGTGTCTGAAGAACGCGAAGTACCAGCTATTCTCTTTGATTATTTAGGATTGCTAGCCAATGTATTGTTTGTAATGGCTGTCTATATGAATCAGATTGCTGGTATTGCTGAAATACCGTTTATTAGTAAGTCATACCCGATGAAAAAGAAAAAGGAGAATCAATGAAATGAAGAAAATGTTTAAGCTACAATGGCTTTCTGTGCTGATGCTGGCCCTCGTATTAGTTGGCTGTGGGGCGAAAGAAGATACGAATAAAGAGACTGCTTCTAAAGAAGATCAACAAGTTGAGAAAACTAGTTATAAAGTTAAGGATGACCGTGGCGTAGAAGTAGAGTTTGCTGCAGTACCTAAAACTATTGTTTCCTTACAACCGAGTAATACAGAAATTTTATTTGCTCTAGGTGTTGGCGATAATATCGTTGGTGCAACAGAATTTGATACGTACCCAGAAGAAGCACAAAAAATTGAGCGCGTTTCTAATTCTACAATATTCAATAGTGAGCGTATTTTAGCCCTAAAGCCAGATGTTGTTATTGCCTATACAACAGGAGGCGATGAAGAAAATTTAAATGCTTTAAAAGGTCTCGAAGATGCGGGTATTAAAGTATTTGCCATTCAATCAGCTAAATCATTTGATGATGTCTATGGGGATATCGAACAAATCGCAACAGTTATGGGAATCAAAGATAAAGGCGACAAGTTAAATGCAGATATTAAAGCTAAAATTGTTGAAGTCCAAGAAAAAGTTAAAGATGTGAAAAAACAAAAAAATATCTACTTAGAGATTAGTCCAAAGCCAGTCATCTATACAGCTGGTTCTGATACATTCCAACAAGAGATTTTAAATGCTGCACATGTGAACAACGTTTTTGCTGACCTTGAAAGCTGGGCACAGGTATCTGAGGAAGATGTCATTGCGAAAAATCCAGAAGTCATTTTAACAACAGTAGACAATGTGAAAAACTCAGCGGAAGAAATTCTTTCTCGTGATGGATGGAATTCAATCACGGCCATTCAAAATAAAGCTGTTTACTATATTGATACTGATATTTCAAACCGTCCAGGTCCACGTATTGGTGAAGCTGTTGAGTTAATAGCAAAAGCGGTATATCCTGAGTCATTTAAATAGTTTATATCGAAAAATAGTATTTTGGAGCTGTCCTTTATCAAGGGCAGCTTTTTTTATGGATAAGAAGGAGACTTACTACGCTTGGATGAAAAAGTAATCGGGAAAGGTGGATAACTGCTCCGCTTGTGTGGGAAAGTGATCGGGTAGAGTGGATAACTGCTCCGCTTGTGTGGGAAAGTGATCGGGTAGAGTGGATAACTG
>NZ_JBHJTF010000006.1:71802-148167 GCF_042267565.1 Lysinibacillus sp. NPDC056232
CTGCTCCGCTTGTGTGGGAAAGTGATCGGGTAGAGTGGATAACTGCTCCGCTTGTGTGGGAAAGTGATCGGGTAGAGTGGATAACTGCTCCGCTTGGATGGGGAAGTGATCGGGTAGAGTGGATAACTGCTCCGCTTGGGTGGAAAAGTGATCGGGTAGAGTGGATAACTGCTCCGCTTGGATGGGAAAGTGATCGGGTAAACGGTCACCTGCTCCGCCCAGATAAAGAAGTACTCAAATAAATCCCCTCATCGCTCTAAGTAGTGTATGACATTTCCTAGTGCGAAAATTGGTATTATATCGAATTGTTCTATAAAATAGAGATAAGTATGCTTGCTAACAGGAAGAGGTGCAGTGAGTGAAACAGTTTGATATGAAGATTACTTCGTTTGAGGCAGTCTATAATTTTCGGGATATGGGTGGTTATAAATCGAGAGATGGGCGTGCTGTTAAGAATGGTTTGATTTATCGTTCAGCAGCACTTGGGAAAATGACGAAAGCAGATAAGGAGCTTTTTGAAACGCTAGGTGTGAAAACAATTTTTGATTATCGAGACAACCATGAGGCTCAAAATAATCCTAATCCGATATTCTCGCATGCCAAGTATATTCAAATACCAGCAAAGGGAAATCATGCTTTTGAGATGCCTACAAACACGGGTGGAAGAGATTTTTATAAGGTTGTAAGCCCAGAGATGTTTCGAGAATTTTATGCACAAATGCCTTTTAATAATGCCTCGTTTAAGGAACTAATAGCAACGATTCAACACCCTGAAAATTTAGGGCTTGTTCATCATTGTGCGGTCGGGAAGGATCGAACAGGTATTGGCAGTGCACTTATTTTACTTGCTTTAGATGTACCTGAGGAAACGATAATGGAAGACTATTTAGATACAAATGTACATTTACATCCCTTAGTTGAACGAATGGCTAAGACAGTGCAGCAAGATTATAGCGATCAAGAATTACAGCAATTTTATGCTTTAATGTCTGCCCGTGAAGACTATTTACAAGCAGCATTTGATGCTATGGATAACCGATATGGCTCTAAGACAGCTTTTTTAGAGCAAGAGTTTGGCCTAACAAATGAAAAACGTAAGCAATTGCAGGACTTTTGCTTACTATGATAAAAAACCCTTTCACATAAAATTGTGAGAGGGGTTTTTTGCGTCTTATATTAGCTTTGCATAATCTTTTAACTTCTTTCAGTAAGTGTTTTCGTAGTGAAAGTGAACGCCAGCTCAGAAGTCTCCCGGCCTTAGGACGCAATTATGCAGAGGCATAATTGATTGTTTCAATATAAAAACTCTTTACAGCCTAAAAATCTATGATAAGATACTATATATTTTTAACGGGCAGTAATTTATCTATACCGAAGACAAAAAAGGTAGTTGAAAGATTAACAGTCCGTAAAATCTTTAAGAAGCGTATAGGAGAAGTGGAGAGTATTGGGAGAAACATTGAGAGAAAGTGATATAAAAGAGACAGATAAGTTAAGCTTATTTCATTTAACATGGCCGATATTTTTAGAAGTATTTTTATTTATGTTAATGGGACTAGCCGATACTTTTATGCTCAGTGCTTTATCAGATAATGCTGTATCAGGAGTTGGTGCAGCCAATCAATATATTCATATTGCAATTTTAATACTTGAAGTAGTTGGTAATGGTGCTTCTATAGTGGTATCTCAATATTTGGGCTCAAGGCGTTTTTTGGAAGCTGCGAAGATTTCTGCTTTAGCAGTAACGATGAATTTAGCCGTTGGACTAATGATGAGTGTTTTATTTTTCTTCTTCTCAAGTCATTTAATGACTATGATGAACTTGCAAGGAGAAGTGCTTAAATACGCTCAAAGTTATTTGATCATTATAGGAAGCTTCATTTTTTTACAAGCAATTATTAATGCCTTAGCAGCGATTATCCGAGTACATGGATGGACAAAAGAAACAATGTATGTATCTCTAGGTATGAATGTGCTACATGTTGTATTAAATTACGGTTTGATCTTTGGTAACTTAGGATTACCGGAGTTAGGTGTAAAAGGAGCGGCTATTTCCTCAGTGATAAGTCGTGGTTTAGCAGTTCTTGTGTTTTTCTGGCTGTTGTATCAAGTCATGGGAGTAAGAGTAAAGCTAGAATATTATTTCGAGTATTCAAAGGAATATGTTCAAAAAATATTAAATATAGGCTTACCGTCAGCATTTGAGCAGGTGCTTTATCAGTTCTGTCAGATTGTCTTCCTTTATTATGCAACATACTTAGGCGCAGAGACACTTGCGGCAAGACAATATGCTATGAATATTTCGATGTTTACGTATTTATTTGCGATTGCGATCGGAACAGGTACAGCTATAATTATTGGACGAAATGTCGGTGCTGGTAAAAAGGATCAAGCTTATCATCAACTTTGGACAAGTGTACGTGCAGCTTTTGCCTTTACGATCACTATGGTTGCAGTTGTGACGATATTCCGTAAGCAACTAATGCACGTTTTTACAGATAATCCAGAGGTAATAGCCATCGGAGCGTCTGTCCTAGCATTAAGTATTCTACTTGAAACAGGGCGTACAATGAATATTGTAGTGATTAACTCGCTGCGTGCCTCAGGGGATGCAAGATTTCCGGTGAAAATTGGTTTCTTATCAATGGTATGTATGAGCCTCCCGCTCGGTTACTTGTTCGTCTTCGTTTTACATTGGGGGTTAGTAGGTATTTGGCTAGCAATTGCGGCAGATGAATGGATGCGAGCCATTATCGTATACTTTAGATGGAGAAGTCGTAAGTGGGAGCGTTTTGCACTTGTTTCACCTACAGAACAGAAGGAGGAAAATTAATGGGGGCACTTTCTAAAAGAGCTGCAGGGGCAGCGTTAATGGATAAAAATATAAAGCTTTTTGCTTGTCCAATTTGTCAGGAGTCAATGGATGTTATTGAGCAAGGTAGATTAGTATGTTCCTCAAATCATTCTTTTGATATTGCCAAACAGGGCTATGTCAATATGCTGACACATGGTGCTGTTTCTAAGTACAGTAGAGATCTCTTTGAATCTCGAAAAGCGGTTATTGATAGTGGAATCTATGATGTAGTAGAAGATAAAATCGGAGAGCTAATTGCTAATGCAGAAACCGTGCTTGATACAGGTTGTGGTGAGGGCTCACATTTAGCCCGTATTACGGAGGATAAAAATGGTGCCTGTATTGGCATTGGTATTGATATAGCAAAAGAAGGCATCCTTGCTGCATCTCGACATTATCCAGAGCAAATTTGGTGTGTCGGTGATTTAGCGAAAAGTCCATTTGCAAAATCAAGCTTCGATGCCATTTTAAATATTTTATCACCTGCCAATTACGAAGAATTTAAACGTCTATTAACTCCGAATGGTTGTGTTGTTAAGGTTGTACCTCAAAGCGGGTATCTACATGAGCTTCGAGCACAATTATATGCGGATTCCACGAAAGAGTCGTATTCGAATGAACAAATAGTTTCTCGATTTAAAGAAAGTTTCACAGATGTTAGTGTAGAACGTATTACTTATACGGTACCACTAGCTACAGAGCTTGTACCAGCACTGCTTGAAATGACACCAATGGGCTGGCATAAAAAAGAGGAAGCCAATATCCATTTAGAAGAAATTACGATTGATGTTGATGTATTAGTGGGAAGAGTTTAATTATTTCACCTGCAATTGCAGTATACTGGTCTTTTCGATTACAATGGGAATAACTATTGAATAAGGTAGGAATGAAACAGTGTATAAATTTATAGCGAAATTTGTAAAAGTGATATTAAAATTAACGGGCTCAAAAGCGCGTGTATACGAAGAGCAAAACTTACCGAAGGAAGGTGGGTTTATTATTGCATGTACACACACGGGCTATGTTGATATTTTAAATCTTGGTGTTGCTGTATACCCTCGAGAAATTAACTTTATGGCTAAAAAGCAATTGTTTGATATGAAGGGTATTGGCTGGCTTATAGAGCGTTTAAATGCCTTTCCAGTCGACCGTGACAATCCAGGCCCAAGTGTTATTAAAATTCCTTCGCAGCTATTGAAAGAGGGAAAAATTGTTGGGATTTTCCCATCTGGTACGCGAAATGCAGAAGGATCGGATTTAAAGCAAGGTGCGATTACAATAGCGCAATTGTCAAAAGCACAAATTGTACCAGCCGCTTACATTGGTGCGCGTAATGCTGGTGATGTCTTTAAGCGTGGAAAAGGTTATCTGATTTATGGTGAGCCGTTTTATGTAACGGGTAAAGGTAAAGAAGGGCGCGAGGAATTTACACATCGCCTTGAGCATGAATTAGTAGCATTAACCGAAGAATTAGAGAAGCGAGTTGCAGCAGAAAAGAAATAAAGTGAAATATCATTCAGAGGAGAACCCTCTGTGTGAAGAACCCAAACTAATATCTTCACATCCTTTTGAAGTAGTAGCTTACTGCTAGCAATATGGGATAACTTAGAAGGCGCTCAGAATCGATTGATTTTGAGTGCTTTATCTTCAATTCAGCAAATGTTTTCTGTGCGAAAGCGAAGCGACAGCAACAAATGTTTTCTGTGCGAAAGCGAAGCGGCAGCTATAATTGGATCAAGGCGAAATTGATTGTAGGAGGACATAAAAATGATTCGAGTACTTTTTGTATGTTTGGGGAATATCTGTCGATCACCAATGGCTGAAGCGGTCATGCGTGATTTGGTAGAGAAAGAGCATTTGAGTCATAAAGTCGAGGTAGATTCAGCTGCAACAAGCTCTTGGCATATTGGCGAACCACCTCACAGGGGAACACAAGCTAAGCTAAAAGAATATGGAATCTCAACGAAAGAGATGCAAGGCCGACAATTACAAAAGGCTGACTATGAAAATTTTGATTACATTATTGGCATGGATGAAAGCAATATACGTAATATCCGAACGACGCTTGGGAATCCTGATTCCCCAAAGATCTTCCGCTTTTTAGATTTAACTGACCATCGAAAAGACGTACCTGATCCGTACTATACAGGAGATTTCCAAGAAACCTATGATTTAGTTTTAGAAGGCTGTCATGCACTATTAGAAAAAATCAAAGTAGAAAACCAATTGTAAAGTGGCGGTTCATCATCAAAAGTAGTGGATGACTTTTGTTAAAGCGTCTACTATGTAAATAAGTTGATTGGAGTGGAGGCTGGACGCCCCCCCAGGAAGCTTTGCTCTGCGCGAAAGCGAAGCGTCAGCGGCAAATGTTTTCTGTAGCGAAAGCAAAGCGCCCAGCCGGAACGGAAATCAACCACACGTTTTGGTGATGATCCCAAGTGGCTCTAAGTGAAACAATTTTTTACAATTAATAACTTAATAAAGTTACCTTAAACATTGGCATATCTAGCTTTGTAAGCATCATTTGTGTTATTATTTTCAGAGTAAAGATACGAGAAGTATTTAATCACCATTTACAGATGTGCAACTGCGCATCTATGATTTTTATAAACTTATTATTTGAAAGAGAGTGGAAACAATGGGTCGTAAGTGGAACAATATTAAAGAAAAGAAAGCGTCTAAAGACCAAAGCACAAGCCGTATCAATGCAAAATTTGGACGCGAAATTTATGTGGCAGCTAAATCAGGCGAGCCAGATCCTGAATCAAACCGTGCCCTTAAAGTTGTTCTTGAACGAGCAAAAACATACAGTGTTCCTAAACATATTATTGAAAAAGCCATTGATAAAGCGAAGGGTGGCGGCGATGAAAACTTCGACGAATTACGTTATGAAGGTTTCGGACCAGCAGGCACTATGTTAATCGTTGATGCTTTAACGAATAATGTTAACCGTACAGCTTCTGATGTACGTGCAGCATTTGGTAAAAATAATGGGAATATGGGTGTCAGTGGATCTGTTGCCTACATGTTTGATTCAACGGCAGTTATCGGTTTAGAAGGTAAATCAGCAGATGAAGTTCTTGAAATTTTAATGGAAGCAGATGTTGATGCTCGTGATATTCTGGAAGAAGATGAGGCTGTCATTATTTATGCAGAGCCGGACCAATTCTTTACTGCACAAGAAGCACTAAAAGCAGCTGGCATTCAAGAATTTACAGTAGCAGAGCTTTCAATGCTTCCACAAACAGAAGTAGCATTAACTGGTGACGACGTAGCGAAATTTGAAAAATTAATTGATGCATTAGAAGATTTAGAGGATGTTCAAAACGTTTACCATAATGCTGATTTAGGCGAATAATATAAACATATAAAACCAGTAGCAATTTAAAGCTACTGGTTTTGTCTGTAGAAAAAACGATACTCCTGATGGCATAAAGTTATATGGTAATAGGCTTTTCTTGGATATAAAAATAATAATCAAACATATCCTATTATTATTTAGGCTGAATCTCTTTGATATTTTAATCCATACTATTTTGGTTCATCTTGTCTACTCATAATAATGATGAGGAGCCGTTGATTTTTCACGGGGAGTGGCGACTTCAGCGGGATGAGCTTGCGCTGAAAGCCCCGCAGGAACGTAGTGACGAGGAGATTGAAGCCAAGCCCGCGGAAAGCGTCAACTGAAAATCAACCTTTGTCTATGGATACACTTTAATTTATTCTTTTATCGACAAACTAAAGCCAGTAGCAATTATAGCTACTGGTTTTTAACTTCTTTCAGCGGGTGTCCAAACATCCGCTGAAATAGAGGAACTCAGTCTAAGAACGCCACGTCCTGTGGCAACGACTGAGTGACCAACATCACGTTGGCCCAAAGCCTCCGGCGGGTGTCACGGAATCGGAAAGGAGTTAATAAAGGATGTTAGCCTAAAATCATCGCATCCATGCGATAACGGCTAACTGACCTGCATCATGCAGGCCTAAGCACAAAGCCGATTCCGGACGCAATTATGCCGAGACATAATTGATTTAGGGAGGAAAACGGTGCAAGCTCTTTTAGCGATTGCAATATTTTTAGTAACTTTATTTTTTGTAATAGTGCAGCCACGTAAAATATCAATCGGCTGGTCTGCTTGTTTTGGTGCTGCAATTGCGTTAACGCTCGGAGTTGTTACCTGGCAAGATGTTGTTGAGGTGACAGGGATTGTTTGGAATGCAACGTTATCGTTTATAGGAATTATTTTTATTTCACTTATTTTAGACGAAATAGGATTCTTTGAATGGTCTGCCCTACATATAGCACGCGTGGCAAAGGGAAGTGGTATACGCTTATTCGTTTACCTTTCCTGTCTAGGTGCTATTGTTTCAGCATTATTTGCCAATGATGGTGCAGCTTTAATACTAACACCAATTGTTCTCGCAATGATCCGTAAATTGAATTTAACCGATAAAATGATCTTTCCATTTATTATTGCAAGTGGCTTTATAGCAGACACAACATCCTTACCGTTAGTCATTAGTAATTTAACAAATATTGTGTCGGCAGACTATTTCGGTATTGGGTTTATGGAATATGCCCTACATATGCTGATACCGAACTTAGTTTCTTTACTAGCAAGCATAGTTATACTTTATATTGTCTTTCGCCGTTCGATTCCAAAAGAATATTCACTCGAGGCAGTTGATAATCCAAAGCTCGCCATTCGTGATTCGAGATTATTTTTATTATCATGGTATGTTATAGCCATTCTATTAGTTGGTTTCTTAACGAGTGAGTTTTTCAAAATTCCAGTGTCATTTATTTTATGTGGTGTAGCAGCTATCTTTTTCCTACTAGCACGACGTAGCCATATTGTAGATACAAAGAGAGTTGTGAAAGGGGCACCGTGGAATATTGTGTTCTTTTCTATCGGTATGTATGTGGTTGTTTACGGCTTGAAAAATGTAGGAATGACAGGATTGCTAGCAAGTCTATTAGAGCACGCTATACAGCAAGGGTTGATGGTAGCGACAATAACGATGGGGTTTGTAGCAGCGATTTTGTCAGCTATTATGAATAACCTACCAACTGTAATGATTGATGCATTAGCTATTGCTGAAACTAGTGCAACGGGAATTATTAAAGATGGGCTTATTTATGCAAATGTCATCGGCACAAATTTAGGTCCTAAAATGACACCGATTGGCTCACTTGCGACATTGTTATGGCTCCATATACTGAAGCAAAAAGGAATAAAGATTGGCTGGGTTCAGTATTTGAAAATAGGTATTATTTTAACAATCCCAACCCTTTTCGCTACTTTAATAGCTTTAGTGATTTGGATTAAAATCATATCATAGGCGAGAACTAAGATAGTGTCTAAACATTTTAACTTCTTTCAGTAAATGTCTCTTGTAACGAAAGTGCAACGGCAGTTACAGAAGTCTCACACCTCTATAGGTGGTGTGATGAATACAGTTTTAAGTCACTTTTCAGCGGGTGTCCAAACTTCCGCTGAAATAGAGGAACTCAGGCTAAGAACTTTACATCCTGTGAAAACGCCTGAGTGACCAACATCGTGTTGGCCTAAAGCCCCCGGCCGATTCCAGACGCAATTATGCCGAGGCATAATTGATTTAAGATAAAAATCAAAAAACTATTTTTCTATAAGGCATATCCCTGTAGAAAGATAGTTTTTTCTTAACGATTGAAATGTGTATATGCATATTTGAAGCTCCTCTTTAAAAATTTGGAATCATATTTGTTAGATTTGGAGTGAAGGCTGAACGCCCCTCCAGGAAAGGGCCCAGTAGGAATGGAAACCACCCCCCACGTTAAGTTATCAAGCATATTTGCGTAAAAAGGCGAATAATTCAAACATAAATTACGTTTTACCCATTGTGGAAAATTCCAAATCATAACATAATATAGATTAATAGTCATAGTGAAAGAGGAGAAGAGGGGGGCTAAAGCATGAAGTTTTCACGTTCGATACAGGGGAAACTAATTATCATTTCATTAGCATTATTAATTATCCCTAGCTTAGTTATAGGTTTAGTTAGTTATAGTAAAGCAAAAAAAGGTATGGATGATATTGGTGAACAAGTTATTAAAAATAGTGTTGAATCTTCTTTGCAATTAATAGAGCTTGCAAATGAGAGTGTTAAAAGGGGCGACGTTCCTTTGGAAGTTGCACAGGAGAGAGTGCGGGAGGCGTTTCTAGGACCAAAGGATAGTGAAGGAAAGAGGCCAATTAATTATCCTGGAGACTTAGGAGAGTATGGTTATCTATATGTTTTAGATGATAAAGGGACATTGACAACCCATCCGACTCGAGAAGGGGATAGCCTATGGAACGATCAAGACAGTAGCGGAAATTACTTTATTCGGGAAGTAACCGAAAAAGCACTTGCCGGTGGGGGATATACTCAATATGAGTTTGCGCTACCGGGTCAAGATGTATTAGCTGATAAAATAATTTATTCTGCAAAGGATCCTAATTGGGGATGGATCATTGTATCAGGTACATATATGCAAGACTTTAATAAAGGGGCTAATTCATTATTACTCGTTATTGGTATTACATTATTAGGTGCCATCATTATAGGTACTGCAGTTGTCATAATGGTTTCAAGACATTTAGCTTTACCAGTGCGAAAATTATCTAAACGTGTACGTGAGGTAGCCAAGGGGAATTTAACTGTAGAAATTGAAAATCTACAACGCTCAGATGAGATTGGTCAGTTAAATGAAGGCTTTAATGAAATGGTTGATCAACTGAAAACATTAATTACAGATGTAGAGGAAGCTATTGTAGAAATTCAATCGACATCGTCAAATTTAACATCTGTGACAGAGGAAACAAACGCTTATGGAGATGAAATAGTAAAAGCGATAAATGAGGTTTCAAACGGTGCAGTAATGCAAGCTTCAGATGCAGAGGATACAAATAGAACTGCCATTGATTTTGCACAACAGATTGAAGTATTGCATGACAAAAATGAAGTAATGCTTGATGCATCTCAACATATGAAGCGATCCAATCAAGAGGGGCTCTTAAATTTAAAGAGCTTAAAAGAGACATCACACGAGTCTTCAGAAGTGATTAATAATGTTCATGCTGTATTTAATAGCTTAATTGTGAAAGTCAGGGAAATTGAAGGGATTGTCGGTACTATTACGGAGATTTCTGATCAGACGAATCTACTTGCATTGAATGCATCTATTGAGGCGGCTAGAGCTGGGGAGCATGGCAAGGGCTTTGCAGTTGTTGCTGAGGAGGTACGTAAGTTAGCGGATCAAACATCTGTAGCAACAGAGCGAGTGCGTACAACCTTAAAGGGAATTGAAAGTGAAACTAATTTGGTGAACGATGAGATGAAGAAAACAAACATCATTGTTCGTCAGCAAAATGATTCGGTTGCCATAACAGAGTCATCCTTTAAGGAAATAGAATTGGCCGTAGAAGAAATCATTTCGATCATTAGCGAAATGACTACAGGAGTAGAATATTTGAATAGCTCAAAGAATAACATTATGCAATCTATCGAAAGCATTGCGATGATTAGTGAGAAAAATGCTGCTGCATCAGAGGAGGTAACGGCATCCGTTGATGAACAACAGCGTGCCATTCAGGTTGTTAGTGAATCTTCCAATGATTTAACAGATGAAATAACAGCGTTACAGGATTCTATTAAGCGCTTTATATTAAGATAATCGATCAGGATGTTTGTACAGTAATTTTAGTACAAGCATCCTTTTTTTTCTCTGCACGTTAATAAATGGTAAGGGGGGATCAGTCGTGAAGAAATGGGTAATAAGATTAGGGGTTATACTACTTGCTATTTGTTTTGTTGTTTATATTTGGCTCGGCGAGGAGATGAAACAAGGGGTCCAGCCAGCGGCAAATGGAACAGCTACATACATGATTGTCCTGGGAGCGAAGGTCAAACCGGGAGGAATTCCATCGCTTTCTTTGAAAAATAGATTAGAAGAGGCTGTAAAGTATTTGAAAAAGTATCCTCATGTAAAAGTGATTGTGTCAGGTGGAAAAGGGAGAGATGAAGATCGGACAGAGGCTTCAGTCATGCTTAAATACTTACAGGACAATGAGATTGATACTAATAGAATAGTAGTGGAAGACCAATCTACTTCAACTTATGAGAACTTATTATTTGGTAAAGAACTTTTGCCTAAAGGAACTAAGAAAATCACGATTGTCTCTAATGATTTTCATTTAAAGCGTGCAAAATATTTAGCGGAGTCTTTAGGTTTTGAAGTAGATGTCGTTGCGGCAAAAACGCCAAAATCGGTGGAATTAAAGTTAACGCTACGTGAAAGGGCAGCATTATTAAAAACATATGTATTTGGCCATTAATTTATTTCTTAATACTATAGATTTGGCATATAATAGAAATATAATGGGGTATATGAACAGAAAGAGGGGACTTCTATGAAAATATTTAAAGACTATGAATACAGCCGTCCAAATATCGAGGCAATGAAAGAGCAACAATTATCCTTAATTGACCAATTTAAAAATGCTCAAACTATGGACGAGCAAAGTGAAATAATTGAAAAATTAAATGGATTGAGCAATGATTACGCTACAATGGCAAACTTAGTGTACATTCGTGCTTCGATTGATACAAATGATGAATTTTATCATGCAGAACGCGATTATTTTGACGAGGTTGGACCTGAGTTGGAAGAGGTAACAACAGAATATTATAAAGCGCTAATCGTTTCACCATTCCGTGAGCAGTTAGAAGAAAAATGGGGTCAGCAATTATTTGATTTAGCAACCTATCAAATTAAAGGCTTTTCACCAGCAGTCATTGATCTAATGCAAAAGGAGAACAAGCTCGTTTCAGAATACAATAAACTTGTTGCCTCTGCGCAAATTGACTTTAATGGTGAAACATTAACGCTTGCTCAGCTTGGACCATATGCAGAGTCTACTGATCGTGAAGTGCGTAAGGCGGCTACGGATGCACGCTTTGGCTTTTTTGCTGATCATGAAGAGGAATTTGATCGACTTTATGATGAGCTAGTTAAGGTGCGCCATGAAATCGCTGTTAAATTAGGCTATAAAAACTATGTCGAGCTAGGCTATATTCGAATGAATCGCATTGATTACAATGCAGAGATGGTAAAGAAATTCCGTGACCAAGTTCGTGATTTAATCGTACCTATTGCCACAAAATTATATGAGCGTCAGGCAAAGCGTATTGGTATTGCTGACTTTAAGTTCTATGATGAAGCATTCAACTTTGTATCGGGAAATGCTACACCAAAAGGCGATCCTGAATGGATTGTTGCGAACGGTAAAAAAATGTATGAAGAGCTATCACCTGAGACTGGTGAATTTTTCAACTTTATGATTGATCATGAATTAATGGACTTAGTGGCGAAGAAAGGAAAAGAGAGTGGCGGTTACTGTACATTTATTGAAAACTATCACTCACCATTTATCTTCTCGAACTTTAATGGTACTTCTGGCGATATCGATGTGTTAACACATGAAGCTGGACATGCTTTCCAAGTCTATTCAAGTCGTAACATCGGAATCCCAGAATATTTATGGCCAACATATGAATCTTGTGAAATTCATTCGATGAGTATGGAATTTTTCACATGGCCATGGATGGAGCTATTCTTTAAGGAAGACACCGAAAAATATAAGTTCACACACTTAAGTAGTGGCTTGTTATTCCTTCCTTACGGTGTTGCAGTTGATGAGTTCCAGCATGTGATTTATGAAAATCCGAATATGACGCCAGCTGAACGTAAAGCTGCGTGGAAAAAAATTGAGGAGACATATTTACCACATCGTGAATATGATCATAATAGCTATCTAGAAGCAGGCGGTATATGGCAACGTCAAGGACATATTTATTCAAGTCCGTTCTATTACATTGATTACACGTTAGCGCAAATTTGTGCATTCCAATTCTGGAAACGTTCACGTGAAGAATTTGAAGCTGCTTGGAAGGACTATGTTCATTTATGTGGTTTAGGAGGCTCTATGTCCTTTACGAAGCTTGTGAAAGAAGCAGGCTTAATTTCACCATTTGAGGACGGTTGTGTTGAATCGGTTATTGGTGATATTGAAGATTACTTAAATTCAGTAGAAGATACAAAATTATAGACTACTACGTTATGCGACATTAGTGGAAATTCGCGACACTCCTGTGGGGAAACAATCCGTCCGAGCTTTCTCAGATGCTATAGCATTTGAGGGGCTTGCGAGGATTGCCCGTTGGTGAGTTGCGAATTTTTTAGTTTAGAAACTCTTTTATTTGGAAATTAAATAGTAGGATACTTGCGAAATGGTTAATATATAAGTAGTATTTTCAGTAACTGTGATAAAAGGAAGTGAAGAAAGTGACGAGGAAAGTTTGGTTTCAAGTAGGCGTAGGGGTTTTGCTTGTTCTACTAGTCATTAAATATTTTATAGAGATTCATTGGATTTTTTCGCCGCTTGTAATTATCTTAAAGGCTATTTTTATACCTTTGTTACTTGGCGGTGTTTTGTATTATGTTACGGAACCGATTCAAAGGTTTTTAGAGAAGCGTAAATTTCCGAGATGGGCAAGTATATTAACGATAATCATTGGACTTATAGCGCTTGTTGGTGGCTTTGGTTGGATTGTTGGTAATCCAATTGCAGTGCAGGTTAATAATTTAGTGAAAAATGTACCACAGATTAGTGCTAGCATACAAGATGCAGCCGATTATGTGTTGCGAAACAAAGATAACTTCCCGCCACAGTTAAAAGATTTTATCGACAATATGGCGAATTCTGTGCAGCATTTTGCCGTTGTAGCAAGTAAGGGGCTAGTTTCGTTTTTACAATCAGTTGTATCCGTTTCTTTATTAGCTATTTTAATTCCATTCTTCTTTATTTTTATGTTGAAGGATCATGAAAAATTTGCGCCGTCAGTTTATAAATATTTCAGTGGTGAACGTCGAGAATGGGTGAAAAAGACGTTAAGTGAAATTGACGATGTTTTACGTAGCTATATTCAAGGACAGCTACAGATTAGTTTTTTACTAGCATCCATTATGTATGTAGGGTATTTAATTATAGGTCTAGAATATTCGTTGCTACTTGTTATATTCGCGTTCTTTATGAATATGATTCCGTTTATTGGACCGTGGATCGCCTTTACACCAGCACTGATTGTGGCCGTTGTTCAGGATCCAGTGTTAGTCATATGGGTGTCTGTTGTCACACTCGTGGCGCAGCAAATCGATAGTAACTTTATAACGCCTAATGTAATGGGGAAAACACTCGATATACATCCGTTAACAGTTATTACAGTTATTTTAGCAGCAGGTAATATTGCAGGTTTCATCGGTATTATCATTGCTGTACCATTTTATGCAGTATTAAAAGTGATCGCATCCAATATTTATGATGAACGTAACGTGATTAAGAAAAAGGCTACGAAGTCTGTATAGGAGTCGAAAAAATGGAACAAGAAATTGTGAAAGTTTTTAATGAACAGCATGAACAGATTGGGACAGCAACGAGAGCAGAGGTACATGAAAAAGGATTATGGCATGAAACATTCCACTGTTGGCTTGTCAATGAGGACTATATCTATTTCCAAATCCGTAGTTCACAAAAAAAGGACTACCCTGGCTTGCTTGATATTACAGCGGCGGGGCATCTATTGGCCGTAGAGACAGTAGAATCAGGAATTCGTGAAGTGAAGGAAGAACTAGGGCTCGATGTCGACGTACACGAAGTTGTTAAAATGGGCATGACATCTTGTAGTATCGTTTCGGAAAACATGATAGACAATGAATTTTGTCATGTTTATATATATCCATTCAAACATGATTGGGAATCATTTGAACTGCAATATGAGGAAGTGTCAGGAGTCGTTCGAGCAAAACTTGATGAGGCAGAGGCATTCTTTTTAGGAGAAACAGCTACTCTAAATATTGAAGGCTATGAATATTTCCCTGATGGTCAACGAGCGAAAATTGTGCGCCCGGTAGGTACAGCACAATTTGTCCCTTACCGTGAACTATACGTTGCTCATGTTATTCAGTTTGTAAAAGATAAAATGTTATGAATTGTGGGGGGACTGGGGAAGTCTTCCGTAAGAATTCTGGCATAATTGTAAAAGGTAAAATCCGCTTCGCTTTCCGTGGACAAGGTATGAGCAACATCATTGTGCTCTTGCTTTTTCCTGGGAGTTTAAGCGGACTTTTTTGTCTTTATAGGAAAAATGATTAGGCTCTGATTTCTTGTCTCATCATCAATTTTGTTAAAGAGTATGTCATGTATATACGTTGATCTTCGTTCCTACTGGGTGACTCCTTAGGGATTAGTAATAGAGGAAAGAAGGCTAAAAGCGTCACGTCCTGTGATAACGCCTTCTACGTTATAGTGATGTGATTTTCTAATTTGGGTCTCTCATCTTAATTTAGGGATGGCGTTTTGTTTAAACGTATGCTATGCGAATAAGTTGATTGGAGTGGAGATTGGGCGACTCCTCGGGGATTAGCGTCACAGATGAGACCCTGCAGCGAAGCGAAGCGGCTCATCGGACGCCCCCAGGAAAGCGCCCAATCGGAACGGAAATCAACATACACGTTATAGACATCAAACTTTACTTTTAGTACTACCTATTTTATTTCGATATAACAGGAAGAATAAGTTATACTGTAAGGTAGATTGAATAGAAAAGGAGCATTTTTATATGCTAACATTTGAACAAAAGCAAGCCATCATCGACTCATTTCCTGAACTTACGAAGAAGGAAATTTCATTAAAACGCTTAAATTATCACTTTATGGATAGCCTTTACGAAAAGACCATTGTTGTTGAAAAGCTACACCCAAATGGCAACGGCTTCGTCTTTGTTGGTGATTTATTGCGCTACGAGAAAGAAGCAAGCGATAAAGGTCTAGTCAATATTCGTGACTACGATGAACAACAGCTTCGTGAAATTATTGAAGATGCCATTCAATATTTATCGGAAGAAGCAGAGGAGCAAGAGCCAATCGAAGAGATATGGCAAAATCGTGAAGGTGCTCAATTAATGCTAGCCTTTGAGCAACGTTCGTGGAATGTTTATCATGGAGAAAATTTAGAGGAAGCCTTTGGTACACACGATGCTGCGAAAGAATATTTACTTGAAGAAGGTTTTCGTAAAAAGAAATAAGTAATTCGGGGGATACTAACGAATGAATGGGAAAAAATTAGTGGGAATAGTTATTGTTGTTGTTCTAGCTGCTTGTTTATTTTCAGTATTTACGATCACAAAATTTTATAAAGATCATAAGGAACAGCCAAATAGTGAAAATCGCGAAATTAATAAGACAAAGAGCTTGAATTTAATTTTGCCGCAGGCTACAATTATCTCGAATTCAAGGTAATCGAGAGGTGGACTGTAAATGCAACACGTTTTTCATAAAGGAACAGATGAAACAAAACCAACTTTTTTATTGTTACACGGTACAGGTGGGAATGAACAAAGCTTAATTGGCCTTGCAAAGGAAATTGATGAGACAGCAAGCATTTTAAGTGTCCGTGGAAATGTACTTGAAAATGGTATGCCACGCTTTTTCCGTCGATTAGCGGAAGGTGTTTTTGATATAGAGGATTTAATTTTCCGTACGAAGGAATTAAATGACTTTTTATTAGAAGCGGCACAGCAGTATGGTTTTGACCGTAATCGAGTTGTTGCTATCGGCTACTCTAATGGCGCGAATATTGCTGCTAGCCTATTATTCCATTATGAGGATGCTCTAGCAGGTGCAATCCTGCATCATCCAATGGTGCCTAGACGCGATATTAAATTGCCTACACTTTCTTCTATTCCTGTCTTTATTGGTGCCGGAACGAATGATCCAATGTGTACTGCTCAGGAATCCGAAGACTTAGAGACGCTTTTAACGTCAGCTGGGGCAGAGGTGACAACTGCATGGTTTAATTATGGTCATCAGCTTACAATGCCTGAGGTACAAGCAGCAAAAGAATGGTACGACCGTATTTATTCAAAATAAGGAAAAATCCGCAACCTTTGTGAGGGAGCGGATTTTTTTAACTTCTTTTAACAAGTGTTTTCGTAGCGAAAGTGAAACGTCAGCTACAATTATTAACGTAAAACGCAATTATACTGAGGCATAATTAATCTCCGCTTATTTTTGTTTCTTCGCGAAAGGTAGCCACCAATTCCAATCCCCAAAGAGCTTCATAAGACTTGGAACGAGCATGAGACGAATAATCGTTGCATCGATGGCGACTGCAATAGCTATACCAACCCCAATTTGCTTCACAGGCATCACATCTGTGAAAGCGAATGCTCCTGTTATAACAATCATAATAAGCGCTGCTGACGTAATGATACGGCTTGTAGAGGTTAGACCATCAATCGTGGCACGTGTATTATCCGCCCCTTTTTGATATTCCTCTTGAATACGAGATATTAAAAAGACTTCATAGTCCATACTTAAGCCGAATACAAGACAAAATACGATTACTGGAATAATTAGGACGATCGAACCAGCTTCAATACCTAAATGTCCATATTGGAAAATGTAGACGAGAATACCGAAGGCCGATGAAAGTCCAATGATATTCATAATAATCGCTTTCAGTGGGATTAAAATAGAGCGGAAAGCGAGCATTAAAATAAAGAATGTTGATACGATAATAATGGCTACAGCCAAGAAAATTTTACTAGAGATTTCATCGAAAATTTCTTGGTTGAATTTCGCGTGACCTCCGAGAGCAAAATCGACACCTAAATCTTTATCTTTCCATGTTCGAGCAAATTGTTGAGCAGTAGTGGATGAACCGGCTGCATCCAGTGTAATTGGGATAAAGAGTTGTTTATCTTTAGAAAACGTATTTAGAATTGGTGTTAATTGTTCTGCCACTTGGGGAATTTTCAAAGAAGCCGTCAGTTCCTCAGGAGACTTAATGTTAGCCGTCGTATAAATGGTTGATACTTGCTTCACTAGAGGGTCATCAAGTAACTTTTCTTGAATATTGTAAATAAGTTCTCTTGCCTCACGATCTTGCCAACCTTCCTTACGTTCTGCTAGCAAATATAAAGTTGAGGTATCACCAAGTCCAAACGTTTCGTCTAATTGATCATAAGCTGCACGTGCCTCATATTTTGTTGGTAATGAATCCACCTGAGGAATTGTAAGTTTAATATCCTTCAATGGAATCATACCAATACCTAGTAATAATAATGCCACAATAACGATGGTCACTGGATGTTTCATGACAAAGCCAGCAAAGCCACGCCAACGATTTGCTCCACCAGACTTTACACGTAATAAACGCCATTTATTTAGGCGATCCCCTAATAGCATCATCGTAGCAGGTAGTAAGGTTAAGCCAGAAAGTACTGCAAGGAATACAACAATTGCGCCTCCTAAAGCGATATTTTGAAAAATTTCAACGTCGATGACAATCATGGCACCTAAGCCGATCATGACACAAACAGCAGAAAAGATAATAGAGCGACCAGCTGTCTCTATCGCCGTTTGAATAGCCTGTACAATGGATGTATGTGCACGTTCTTCGCGATACCGGTTAATAAACAACAAGGCAAAATCAATGCTTAATGCAAGTCCAAGCATTGGTACTATATTTAACACAAAAATCGATAAATTGATATTACCGCTAAACAAAGTCAAAATTCCAAACGCAGTGACAACAGTAACAACCCCGATAATGATAGGTAAGATTGAAGCAACGACAGTACCGAAAGCTAGTAATAGCACTATGATAGCGATTGGTAAGCCTATTGCTTCCGCTGATGCTAAATCCTTTTGACTTGCTGTATTGATATCTGCTGAAATAACAGGCCCGCCTGTAATGCTCACACCGTCATCCTCTATTAATGAACGGATGTCTTTCACAACATCAGGTAGATGATCAACATTATTTTTCATATGAATCATGGCATAAGCTATACCATTCTTTTGTAAAGAAGCATCATCAAGTGGTGACTGGATTGAATGAATCTCCTTAACTTTTTCTAATTTTTTTAATGTATCTTGAATTTTCTTATCGTCAGCTGGATAGAAGACGACCAAAATTGTATCAGAAGGCATATCAAATGTTTTTGCCAGCTCATTTGTTACGTAGGTATGATCGCCTTTAACAAAAAAACCATCTCCATGAAGCTTACTTGGAAGTTGTATGGCAAACATAGCCATGGTAATAAAAATTACGAACCATAAGACTACGATAGCTTTAGCATGGGTTGTTATAAAAGCTGAAAAAGTTTTCATAGTAGGTACTGTCCTCCTTTTTTAAATAGTGTAAAGGATGTGTCGCATTTTGTCGTGTGACAATGAAAAGACTCCTGTTCAACAAGGAACAGGAGTCTTAGTATGCGATCAAAATCAATTATGCCTTGGCATAATTGCGTCCAGAATCGGCTTTGTGCTTAGGCCTGCACGATGCAGGTCAGTTAGCCGTTATCGCATGGATGCGATGATTTTTAGGCTAACATCCTTTAAGCACTCCTTTCCGATTCTGTGACATCCGCCGGAGGCTTTGGGCCAACGTGATGTTGGTCACTCAGTCGTTGCCACAGGACGTGGCGTTCTTAGACTGAGTTCCTCTATTTCAGTGGGTGTTTGGACACCCGCTGAAAGAAGTTAAAAGAATAACGATAACAAAAAGTAAATAATAGCTGCCATAACTGCAGAAATTGGCATTGTAATAACCCAAGTAGTTACAATTTTACGCGCCATACCCCAGTTCACACCACGTACACGTTGTGCAGAGCCGACACCCATGATAGAGGAAGAAATAACATGTGTTGTAGATACTGGTAGGTGAATTAATGTAGCACCGAAGATTATTGAAGCAGATGCTAAATCTGCTGCAACTCCGTTTACAGGACGGATTTTCATGATTTTACCGCCGACTGTTTTAATAATTTTATAGCCACCGATAGAGGTACCAAGCCCCATTGCAGTTGCCGCTGCAGCTCGTATCCAGAAAGGAATTTCATCTCCTGAATGCAAACCACCAGCGATTAACGCCATCGTCATGATCCCCATTGCCTTTTGTGCATCGTTTGTACCATGTGTAAAAGATTGAATTGCAGCTGTGAAAATTTGCATCGTACGGAAACCTTTATTCGTACGATATAAATTTAAGTTTTTAAACCATAATTTAAACAGTGTCATCATAATAAAGCCAGCGCAAATCGCAAGGATTGGTGATAGCACTAGGGCCATAATGATTTTAGTGAAACCACCATAGTTTAGAACTCCGAAGCCGGCAGATGCAACTGCTGCACCAGCAATGGACCCAATCAGAGTATGTGAAGAACTCGATGGAATACCGAAATACCATGTTAGTAAGTTCCAAATAATAGCGGAGATTAATGCTGCTAAAATAACGATTGAGCCTGTCGTGTCTCCTTCAAAAGCATTTAAAGAGAATGGATCTACAATGTCTTTTGTTAGAGCCTTTGCAACACCGACGAAAGTAATAGCTCCGATAAAGTTCATCGTCGCAGCCATCATGATAGCTACGCGAGGTTTTAATGCTCTAGTGGAAACTGAAGTTGCGATAGCATTTGCTGTATCATGGAAGCCATTGATAAAGTCAAATGTTAGGGCAAAGATAACGACCAGTACGGTTAGAATAATGATTGTGTTCATTGTAAGTGCCCATCTCCTAATTACGCGTTACGCATGATAATTGTTTCCATAGTATTTGCAACGTTTTGGCAATGATCAGCGATATCTTCAAGTTGTTCATATATATCTTTATATTTAATAATTCGAATTGGATCTTTTTCATTTAAAAATAGTTGTTTAATAGACGAACGTTGTACTTCATCACACTCACGCTCGTAATCTTTAATTAGAATTGCGTGTGGGCGCATGCCAATAAGATTCTTTTTCTTTAACTCTTCTGTTGCTTTCACAATTTCATCTGCACCTTTTGAAATATAGCCTAAGAAAGTACGCATCGATTCGTCAACTTCTGTTAGAGAGAACATTTCAAAATGAGCGATACAATGCTCCGTACCATCTAATACGTCGTCCATACGAATTGCAAATTCTAGAATGTCTTCGCGCTCGATAGGTGTCATAAATGATTTGTTTAGCATCACGATTAGTTCGTGAATGAGCTTATCACCAGCTGTTTCGTAATTTTTCATAGTAATGCTAATCTCTTTTAGGTCAGCTACACTGTTAATACGAAAATCATTTGCGTAATGTACGGCCTCTCTCATATTCTCAGCAATTTTATGCAAAGCTATAAAGAAAGGGTCTTGTTTTTTTGAGTTAAGCATGTAAATCGAATCCTCCTGGATATAAATAAATTGGCCTCTAAACTTTACTATCATAACAAAATCTTTAATTTATCTACATAAAATTCTTCTATTCTCCATAAAACTTTACAATCCTGTAATATACAATTTGTTCATAAAATAATAAGGGCATTACTGTATTTGTTTTTATTAATACAGAAAAGAACCTTGAGAGTAGGTTTTGTAAAGAGTTGCCCCTTCTGTTTCATACAAAAAGATGCTATTGGAACATAAAATTTCGAATAAATTTTTGAATGAATTGTAAAGAGAATGTAAAGGAATTGTTTTGTTAATAGTTTCTCCTTTTCTTAAGAATATCTTCATTTTTATCCTTCAACTTTATTAAGAATTCTTTACTACAATGGAGAAGGAAAGGCTCATAACCTAAAATTTAGGATGACTTTTGTAGGAAAGGAAATCAACCTACATTATGGTGATGAATCTAAAGAATGTGGAAGGGGCGTTTATTTGAAAATGATTCAAGTCGAAAACTTACAACATACATTTTTAATTGGAAAGAAAGGCAAGGAAAAGCAGGTTCCGGTATTAAAAGGTGTTAACTTTGAGGTGAAAAAAGGAGAGATTGTCGCAATTGTTGGTAAAAGTGGCTCTGGTAAATCAACCTTATTACAAATATTAGCTGGATTTATGAAATCCGAACAAGGATCTATTAAGGTAAACGGAAAGGAAACAGCTAATCTCACTGAAGTAGAAAGTGCAGCTTTTCGCTTGCAACAGTTCGGATTTATCTTTCAAAACTTTCAACTGATGCCAGGCTTAACAGCGTTTGAAAACATAGAACTACCACTGAAATTACAAGGTATCAAGAAAGCTATGCGCACAGAAAAGGTAAAAAAATTAATGGACAAGGTTGGTTTAACGGAGGTGGCAGACCATTACCCAAATGAATTATCGGGCGGTCAGCAACAGCGTGTTAGTATTGCGAGAGCCCTAATTACAAATCCACCTATTTTGTTGGCAGATGAACCGACAGGAAGTCTTGATTCGGAAACTGAGCAAGATATATTGCTGCTCATTCAAAGTCTAAACCGTGAGCTTGGTTTAACATTTGTCATCATTACTCACGACGAGGAAGTAGCAACAATAGCACATCGACGTTTCCGCATGTACGACGGGGAACTTGTAAAGGAGAAAGCATAACATGTTATTTAAAGATCAATTAGATTTTGTTACACAGCATATAAAGAAAAATAAATTACGTGTGTTTATGACAGTACTAGCGGCAACGATGGGCTGTGCATTTTTGATTGTCCTCGCATCAGTTGGGTTTGGGCTTCAGGATTCCATACGTAATGAAATATTATCGGATGAAAAGGTTACGAAAATTCAAGTGTTTGGTAATGATCAATTTACAGAGGAACAAATCCATGAAATAAAAAGTATAGAACATGTGGAAACGGTACTCGAAACGATTACTGTCAATGCATCTGCGCATTCATTTTTTGAGGGTCGAGATACACAATCTGATGTATACGTTGCGAATATGCATGATTTTGAGCAAGTAAATGGCAAGCTTGAGGAAGGGAAATATCCAACAAAGCCAAACGAAATCGTTGTAGGTTATCATTTTGCTCAAACATTAATAAATGATGCTGAGCGTAAAATTATTGAAGAAAAGAGTAAAAAAGCTGAAGCAGAAGGCACGTATTATAATGGTAGTGAGGAAGGTTATAAGGACTCATTAATTGGTAAAGAGATCGAATTATCATTAATGCCACATGCTGATGGGGCAGAAGAGACAGAGAAAATGAAATATACGATTGTCGGTGTTATGAAAAAGCCTTCTTATGATTGGATGATCAATAGCTCTATCTATATGGATACAGAGCAAAAGTCAATGTTAACTTCAAATTTAGCTGCAACAGGTAAAGTTAAAGAGGATGACATGTTTTATTCGGAGTTCAATATTTTTGCGGATAGCATGGAAAATGTAAAGCCGATATTAGATAAACTAAAAGACAAAGGCTATAGTGTTTATTCAGTTACTGAACAATTGGATCAAATGAATGTATTTTTCCTAGTTTTAAAAATCGGCTTAATATTTGTAGGAACAATTGCTGTCTTGATCGCCTCGATTGGCATTTTCAATACAATGACAATGGCAGTTACAGAGCGTACTCGTGAAATTGGTGTTTTAAAGGCAATCGGAGCAAGTCCAAAACTTATTCAACGATTGTTCTTAATGGAAAGTACGTTCATTGGTATTATTGGTACTTTGATTGCGGTAGCCATTTCATATGTTATTAGCTTTGTAGCAAATGCTGCATTGCCTTTAATTCTAGAAGCAGCAACAGGTGAAGATGCATTTAGTAAAAGTGAAATTACATTTTCACTTATTCCTTGGCAGCTCGTTCTTATTGCATCAGCGATTAGTATTGGGGTAGCGATGATTTCAGGCTATCGTCCAGCACGTAAGGCCACAAAAATTGACGTTATTCAAGCATTACGACAAGAACTATAATAGAAAGAAGGCGGTCAAGAAGTTACTGGACCGCCCTTTTAATTTGATTAAGCAAATTCAGAAATACCCGCGGAAGGAGCGTGAATACCTGTGCTTCGCTCACAAATACCGCGGCATTTTATAGGTAAGCTTGTAACTCATTCGCTAAAAATGGCTTGGCATTTAGCAACTTTAAAAAGGTATCATAGTTAGCACGCTGTTCAGAGCTCGGCTTTTTACCAGTATGATAGGCTCTTATTAAAATGTTTTTCGGTGTATTTTCCATATCTATAAATTCCAGCAATTGTGCCTCATAGCCAACGAGTGATAAAATTTCCGCTCGGATTGAATCCGTTGCGAGCGCTGCAAAACGCTCGCGTACGAGACCGTGCTGAAGCATGATATCAAGAGTTGGTGTATTAAGCTGGCGATTTAGCTCATGCTGGCAACAAGGGACACTTAAAATAACGCTTGCTCCCCATTTCACAGCGCGGGCCAATGCCATATCAGTGGCAACATCACAAGCATGTAGTGTTACCACCATGTCCACAGCAGACTCATCATTATAATCATTAATATCTCCTACTAGAAATTCGAGTTGTTCATAGCCTAAATCCTGTGCGATTTGTGAGCATTCTTCAATGACTTCCTTCTTTAAATCCAAACCAGTGACACGAATGTCTAAGCCTTTTTCGATTTTTAAATAATGGTATAAGGCGAATGTTAAATAGGATTTACCTGAACCGAAATCTAAAATACGAACCTGACGATCCTTTGGTAAATATGTTAATGCATCATCAATAAATTCGATGAAGCGGTTGATTTGTTTAAACTTATCGTATTTTTGTTTTTTTATTTTTCCGTCTTCCGTTTGCACCCCGAGACGAATTAAAAACGGGTACGGCTTATCCTCTTCCAGTAAATAATTTTTCTTGCGATTATGCGCTAAATTGACTTGCTTTGGCGTTGAGGACTTATCAGATTTCCATAGTACTTTGTTCTTTTTTGATAGCTGCACTTGTATTTTTTCATCAATAAAATCAACATGTGCTTGACGGTAATCGTTAAAAAATGCTTCTAGCTTCTCAGAGAAATCTTCTAATAGAACATTTTCATGTTTTAAAATACGTTCAAATTGATATTCAACTTGTATATGGTAAGTATCCTTCAGTAATAAAGGTTTTAGCTTTATACGTTTTACTTCGTTTGATTTCATACGTGGTTGACTGATTGTGGCAGTAACGAGTTGCTGTTGTAATATCCGCTCTATAAGATGAGCTTTCATTTCTTCAAATGTCATATATTTCGCCTACTTTATCGTGTTATAGATGGCACTAGTTTAACACACTTTATGAAATGCGATGCTAGTATAAATTTCAGAATTCACTTTTTGAATATTTATAGGTTATTTTGTATATTTGTGGTATTTTGATTATAGAGAATTATTAATAAATAGACTAAAGGGGAAATAGGGGGAAATATATGTCTGAAAACACATATCAATTACTTGCAATTATTATTTATATGATCGCCATGCTAGGAATCGGCTGGTATGCATTTATTAAAACATCGAATTTAACGGATTACATGCTCGGGGGGCGTTCGCTAGGACCTGCTGTTACAGCGCTAAGTGCAGGTGCAGCAGATATGTCAGGTTGGCTGTTAATGGGTTTACCGGGTGCGATCTATTTATTTGGACTTGCTAAGGCTTGGATTGCCATTGGTTTAACAATTGGCGCCTATTTGAATTGGCTATTGGTAGCGCCGAGACTGCGTGTATATACACAAGTTGCCAATGACTCAATTACTATTCCAAGTTATTTAGATAATCGTTTACGTGACAATACAAAGCTAATAAGAATTGCATCAGGTATAATTATTTTAATCTTTTTTACATTTTATGTTTCTTCAGGAATGGTAGCGGGGGGTAAATTTTTTGATAGTTCATTTGGCTATGAATACCATACTGGCTTATTAATTGTATCTGCTGTTGTTGTGGCGTACACATTATTTGGAGGATTTTTAGCAGTTAGTTATACAGACTTTTTACAGGGACTTATTATGTTTGTAGCACTTATTACTGTACCGTTATTTGGATTGTCTTTAACAGGTGGACTCGGAGACACACTAGCATCCATTAAAGCCGTAAATCCTGAACATCTGAACTTATTATCTTCACATGCAACAACAGCACTAATTATTTCATCACTTGCATGGGGACTAGGTTATTTTGGACAACCACATATTATCGTACGCTTTATGGCCATTAGCTCAGTAAAAGAAACTAAGCAAGCTCGCCGTATCGGTATTGGCTGGATGATGTTAAGTTTATTCGGAGCAATTGCCACAGCATTAGTAGGTGTGGCTTATTTTGAACAAAATGCTGGTGAGTTAAAGGATGCTGAGACAGTATTTATTGTACTTGGCCAAATCTTATTCCATCCATTTATTGCAGGTATAATGCTAGCTGCCATATTAGCTGCAGTTATGAGTACAATTTCATCACAATTAATTGTTACTTCGTCAGCGCTTGTTGAAGACATTTACAAAGCATTATTTAATAAAACAGCAGATGATAAGCATTATGTCTTTATTGGCCGTGTCGCTGTTTTAGTTGTAGCTATTGTCGCAGGGATTTTAGCATGGAATCCAGATAGTTCTATTTTAGACTTAGTGGGCTTTGCTTGGGCTGGCTTTGGTGCAGCGTTCGGTCCTGTAATATTGCTGTCACTGTATTGGAGGAAATTAACGAATTACGGAGCGCTCAGTGGAATGGTAGCTGGTGCTGCAACCGCCATTATTTGGGGGAAAATAAAGGTCTTATCTGATACATTATATGAGATTGTTCCAGGCTTCTTAGTTTGCTTAATCGTTGCGGTTATTGTCAGTATTTTGACATATAAACCGAATAAAGATATTGAAGACGAATTCAATCGCACTGAAGTATTGTTAAAAGAAGAACGTAAGTAAATAAATGAAGTGCGCCTTTTGCAGAGAAGGCGCCTTTTTTACGATATACATGTTACTAAAGATAAGAGTTAACTATTAAACGTCACGAATTAGGACATTATATGGTAAGATGAAGAAAATTTGTCGTAGTAGCATCAAAGGCATTGGTGGGAGGTTTGTGGATGGATAGAATTAAAGAAGTAGATATATTGTTGGAAAAAGCTATTTTAGTTGGCGTAAATTTACGGAATGATGAGCATTTTGATTATTCAATGGAGGAGCTAAAAAATTTAGCTGAAGCTTTAAATGTTGAAGTTGCCGGCATTGTCACACAAAATTTAGAGCGCGTTACGCCATCTCATTATGTTGGAACAGGGAAAATTGAAGAAATAAAAAACTTTTATGATGAAGTACAAGCAAATTTAGTGATTTTTAATGATGAATTATCACCTTCACAAATCCGTAATTTAGAGCGCGATTTAGAGACGAAGGTTATTGATAGAACGATGTTGATTTTAGATATTTTTGGACGTCGTGCTAAAACAAGTGAAGCACAGATGCAAGTTGAGTTAGCACAATTGCAATATATGCTACCTCGTTTGGTTGGCTTGCATGCTTCTCTCAGTCGTCAAGGTGGCGGCACAGGGGGGGGCTTTAAAAACCGTGGTGCCGGTGAGACAAAGCTCGAGCTAGACCGTCGTAAAATTGAGGATCAGATTGCGAAAATAAAGAAGGACCTAGAGCATGTAAAGGAGCAACGAGAGACGCAGCGTAAACAACGACGTAAAAATGCCGTCCCTGTCGTTTCCATTGTTGGCTATACGAACGCTGGTAAGTCAACTATTATGAATCAGCTACTTTCGAAAATAGGGCAGGAAGATCATAAGCAAGTGTTTGAGAAGGATATGCTCTTTGCCACACTTGAAACATCTGTCCGTCAAATAGAATTACCTGATAAAAAGACATTTTTATTAACAGATACAGTTGGTTTTGTTAGCAAATTACCGCATCATCTAGTCAAGGCATTCCGCTCAACTCTAGAAGAGGCTCGTGATGCCGACTTATTACTCCATGTTGTGGATGTTTCCAATTCTGAGCACGGCTTTATGATGGAAGTAACAAATGAAACGCTTAAAGCAGTTGGCGTTGAAGGGATTCCGACGATTTATGTGTATAATAAAGCGGATATAGCAAACGTTCCTTATCCTGTTATTAGTGGTGATAATATTTGGATTTCAGCGAAGCAAGGGATTGGATTAGAAGAATTACTGCAAATGATACGTCAGCATATTTTCTCTGATTATGTAACATGTAAAATGCTCATTCCGTACGAACAAGGGAATATCGTTTCTTATTTAAATGAAAATGCCTCTGTCTATGAAACAGCGTATGAAGAAAATGGTACGCTGCTAACAATAGAGGTAAAAGAAGCGGATTACGCAAAATTCCAACAATATGTAATTAAATAATGAATAACATCATTGTTTTAAAAGCATGCTAGAAGCACTTCGTGTTTCTAGCGTGCTTTTTTGTAATCGAAAAAGCGAATTTGTATCGCTGTGAATGAAATTATAGATAATACTAGCTTTTTTGTTTAAAAAGTAAAAAATCTGACTATAAAATATTTTAGAATAATTTCAAGGCGGTTTATAATTTAGTAGATATTTAAGAATCAGAAAACTTAAGAATATCAACGGGTTTCGTACAATTCTATGGAAATCATTCTGAATTTAAAGAAAAGGTGTAAAATTCCAACATTTTTTAAAACTCTTGAAAAAGTTTTTAAAACGCTTTAGTATGGTGAAATAAAGTTTTTATCTTTACTATTGGGTAATAATATTATTATTGAATAATGAAATCGGGAGAGGATATTTTTATGTCTACTAAAGATGAAATTGTAAAATCCGTCCCTCAAAATGGCTTTGTCGGACACCCTAAAGGGCTCTTTACATTATTTTTCACTGAATTTTGGGAACGATTCTCATACTACGGTATGCGAGCAATTCTGATTTTCTTTATGTATTATGAATTGCATGAAGGCGGCTTAGGCCTAGATCGTGGACTAGCGAACTCAATTATGGCTATCTACGGATCATTGGTTTACATGTCAGGGATTATCGGTGGTTGGATTGCTGACCGAATACTAGGTACACGTAGGACTATTTTCTATGGTGGCGTGTTCATTATGATTGGACATTTCCTGCTAGCGTTACCTGGTGGCGCAAGCATGTTATTTGTTTCAATGTTCTTTATTGTCATTGGGACAGGCTTATTAAAACCGAACGTTTCAAGCATTGTCGGAGATATGTATGCTGATACAGATAGTCGTCGTGATGCAGGTTTTTCAATTTTCTATATGAGTATTAACATGGGATCATTCCTTGCACCATTAATTGTCGGAACAATTGGACAACAGTATAGTTTCCACCTAGGCTTTGGTGTAGCAGGGGTAGGGATGTTAATTGGTTTAATAATTTTTAAATTAACAGGAAAAAAATATTTAGGGTTAGCAGGATTACAGGTAAACAACCCGTTACTGCCTGAAGAACGGAAAAAAGTCTTTACACGATTTGGGATTTTAGCGCTACTTATTATTATTGCTGGGGCAATTGGTATCAAAACTGGCGTACTAACAGTGAATGTTTTTGGTTTAATTATTACGGCGCTAGGTATTGTAATTCCAACGGTGTACTTTATTTATATGTATCGCAGTGAGAAAACAACGAAGGACGAGAAGTCTCGCGTGCTCGCTTATATTCCTTTGTTTTTATCGGCTGTAATGTTTTGGGCAATCCAAGAACAAGGGGCGACTATTTTAGCAACGTATGCAGATAGTCGTACACGATTGGATATTGGTGGTTTTCATATTCCATCTTCTTGGTTCCAATCATTAAACCCTTTATTCGTCGTTACAATGGCTCCGTTATTTGCCATGTTATGGATGAAGTGGGGAGATAAGCAACCATCTACACCGCGTAAATTCGCTTATGCATTATTCTTTGCAGGATTGTCATTCTTAGTGATGATGCTTCCAGCGTATTTATCTGGTGGTACAGATTTAGTAAGTCCATGGTGGCTAGTATTATCATTCTTTTTAGTTGTAGTTGGGGAGTTATTATTATCGCCAGTAGGGTTGTCAGTTACTACGAAATTGGCTCCGAAGGCTTTTGCTGCACAAACGATGTCACTTTGGTTCTTAACAAGTGCAGCAGCGCAAGCGATCAACGCACAACTTGTAAAAGTCTATGAAGTGGTAAGTGAATTCACATACTTCGGTTTCTTAGGCTCATTATCAATTGTTTTCGGAATAATAATATTAGTGCTTTCGCCAATTATTTCAAAAGCTATGCGAGGTATTAATTAATCAAAAGATGCAAGTACAGTTATTCAAATAACTGTACTTGCATTTTTTTGTATTAAGAGATATTTTGTTGATACTTTTCACATAACGTGTGGTTGATTTAACAAATGTTATCCCAAACTTTTGAGGATAAGTCTGATCCTTTACTTATTATATGCATATTTTTAGCTCGATGTAGCATTTAGCGGAAATCAGCATCTTTCTAATCAATAAAAATGAATAAGAGGTGGTTATTCAACCAACCTAGTTCTTATGCTTCGATATGAAAATTATCTCCAATCTGAAAGTGAAAAGCTGTAACATGTAGTTAATTTGCTGAATGCGGGACGTTTCTGTGTAGAAAAGTTTTCATTTTCATTTATAATAATCTTAATAGTATGAAAATTTAAGGAGCTGGATGCTATGAAGGAAGCTTTGAGTCGTTTGAGGCCAAGATTAATGGAGATTTTCGCGTATTTGCACGCGAATCCAGAAATAAGCTGGCATGAGGTAGAAACAACAAATTATATTTTCGACTTACTAACACGCGAAGGTTATTCACCAATACGCTTTAAAAACAGCACAGGGCTTTATGTTGACATAGGAAATGGTCATCCTAAAGTCGGTTTACGTACGGACATTGATGCGTTATGGCAGGAAGTAGATGGTGAATTTCGTGCGAATCACTCCTGTGGCCATGACGGACATATGACGATGGCAGTCGGTGCTCTTCTACTTTTGAAAGAGCTTGCTCCATCATTCAACGGTACAATTCGTGTGATTTTCCAACCAGCTGAAGAAAAAGGAACAGGGGCTCTCTCCATTTTAAAAGAAGGAATAATGGACGATTTAGACTTTTTATTTGGTGTCCATGTAAGACCTGTCCATGAGCTTGAAGATGGTACATATTGTGCCGCGTTGCATCATGGAGCCTCTCGATTAATGGAAGGGGAAATCATCGGAGAAGATGCCCACGCTGCAAGACCGCATCTCGGCGTGAATGCCATTGAAGTAGGAGCAACTATAATCGAAGATTTAAGAACGATTCATACAGATCCGATGATTCCTGTATCAATTAAGATGACCAAATTCCATGCAGGAGGAGAATCCGGCAATATTATTCCTGGGAGTGCATCGTTCACCATTGATATACGAGCTCAACAAAATGATGTAATGGATGCACTGGCACAGGGAGTAAAGAGGGTTATTGATTCTTCCAAGATTTTGCATAAAGTGCAGATTGAATTACGTACAGTAGCAAATGTAGTAGCTGCTGAGGTAGATCCAACTGCTCAATATCTTATGGAGCAAGCAATCGTGCAAGCAACAGGGTTGTCGAATTTAAGAAAGCCAGTTCATACACCTGGAGGAGAAGATTTTCATCACTATGCTGTTCAACGCCCTCATTTAAAATCTACGATGTTAGGTTTAGGCTGTGGACTAACACCTGGACTACATCACCCGAAGATGAAATTTAAGCAGGCGCGGCTAGTAACTGGAGTTGAAATCCTTACAAGGGCGGTATTGTTAGCATTGAAGTCAGGGAATACAAAGGAGGGGTCAGCATGATGTTAGAGAGAGTACGTATTCAAAAAATAATGACACCTACAGAGGTTGCAGAGGTACAAATTTTAAACGAAAGTATTTGGGGGAGTCAGGCTATTCCTTCTCATCAATTGTTAGCGGCTGTACAAAATGGTGGATTAGTACTTGGAGCGTATTTAGACGAAAAGCTGATTGGCTTTAACTACTGCTTTGTTGGCTATGGACATGAAAAAATGTATTTACACTCACACATGATTGGTGTGGAGAAAACATATCGTGAACAAGGTGTAGGTGAATTATTAAAGCATGCCCAGCAGGAATATGCAAAAGAACATGGATTCCAGCTTGTGATTTGGCTATTTGATCCACTAGAAGCATGTATGGCTAATTTATCATTTTTGAAGCTCAATTCCTTTAGTTGTCAGTATGAAAATGATTATTATGGTCCGCTCAAGGATGATTTTAACGATGGGCTACCTTCAGATCGAATTGTCGTAGAATGGTGGATTGAACGCGATCGAGTGGAGGATTCCCTGGATGAACTGGAAGAGGGAGCCGAAGAAATTGTACCGTGGTCGTTAACAGTAGATGGCTTACCAGTGCTCGATATGGATGGTGAATTTCAGCGAGAGCAATTATTTTATAAGGACGCTTATTTATTGCCCATTCCTCAATATTTACAAAAGATGAAAGTGGAGAGTCCTAAGCTTGCAGAAGACTGGCGTTATAAAGTTCGTACTATTTTAACGACATTGTTTGAACAAAATTATGCAATCGTTCGAATGAAAAAGCACAAGGAATATGTCCATAGCTATCTATTAGTCAGACGCTCCTTATTAGCTTTATAATAAGGATAAGGAGTGAAATCTTGTGAAACTAGAACAGATTACAGTTAGACATATAAAAATGCCAATGAAATCACCGTTTACAACGAGTTTTGGCACAATTGATGAAAAGGAACTCTTACTTATAGAAGCGATAGATGAATCAGGAACTGTAGGATGGGGAGAAGCTGTTGCCTTTGTAGCGCCTTGGTATACAGAGGAGACAATAAAAACAACATGGCATATGCTTGAAGACTTCTTGATTCCCATCTTGTTACATAAAGAGGTTGGGCATCCAGATGAGGTTAGTGCTTTGTTTTCCTCTATTCGCCGAAATTGCATGGCGAAGTCCTCTATTGAAGGGGCTATATGGGATATTTATGCTCAACAAACGAAACAATCACTTGCTCAAGCGTTAGGTGGAGATAAGGAGCAAATAGAGGTAGGCGTTAGCGTAGGTATTCAATCTTCTACAGAAGCATTAATTGATCTATTAAAAAGCCATGTAAATAAAGGCTATAAACGAGTAAAAGTGAAAATTAAGCCTGGTCATGATGTAGAAGTTATTCGTGCTATACGAGCTGTAATGCCCGATCTGCCATTAATGGTAGATGCTAATTCGGCCTATACATTGAACGATATGGATGTATTGCAGCAACTGGATGCATTTAATCTATTAATGATTGAGCAACCATTAGCTGTAGATGATATTGTCGATCATGCTAAGTTACAGCGAAAGATAAAAACGCCTATTTGTTTAGACGAAAGCATCACGTCCTATGAAGATGCTCGAAAAGCGATAGAGCTAGGTAGTTGTGGTGTTATCAATATTAAAATAGGACGCGTAGGCGGTTTAACAGAAGCAAGAAGAATTCATGATTTATGTAAGGAAAATAAGATTCCCGTTTGGTGTGGCGGCATGTTAGAGGCAGGAATTGGACGAGCGCATAATATTGCATTAACATCGCTCACTAATTTTGTGCTGCCTGGGGATACTGCGGGCTCTAGTCATTATTGGTATGAGGATATCATTACACCTGAAGTAATTGTAGAAGATGGTTATATTCGTGTGCCACAAACGGCCGGAATTGGATATACACCTAATATGAAGGTAATTGATGAGTTAACAATCAGCAAGAAGATCTATCAATAATTGAAGGGATTCTTCATTCGAATAGTAATTGAACAAATTATACGGGCAAATTGATCTTCCATTAGTTGCTTAGTGCCTTATTGAATATAGGATAAACAGGGAGAGAACTGATTGAAAAAAAGTTTGCAAATCGGTGGTGCCTATGTAGGAATTATCGTCGGTGCGGGATTTGCATCAGGGCAGGAAATCGTCCTTTATTTTACGAGCTATGGCTTTCATGGAATATATGGTGCTCTTATTGCCACATTTGGATTTGCTTTAGTAGGAATGTGCATTGCACAAATTAGCTCAAGGTTACGTACGACATCGCACAAGGATTTAATTTATCAAATTTCAGGTAATACTGTTGGTTTTGTGATGGATTTTTTACTGTCCCTTTTCTTATTCGGTGTAGCAGTAATCATGTTTGCAGGAGCAGGTGCTACGTTTCATCAAATGTTTGGACTGCCGGTTTGGCTAGGGAGCATTTGTATGATTGTACTGACTATAGCGACGGTTATGATGAATGTGAAGAGTATTATAAACATTATTGCTATAGCTACACCTTATCTGCTAGCAATTGTCTCAATAATAGCTGTCTATTCATTAGCTACGATGGATTTAACTTTTGTTGAACAAGCTGTTATCGCACAACAAGCACATGTAAGTACTAAAAGCTGGTGGGTTACAGCTTTACTTTATACGTCTTTTAATATCGGTGTGTGTTTTTCGCTTTTAACGGTTATGTGTGGATCTATTCGCAATGAGAAGGTGGCGGGGATGGGAGGTATTATTGGTGGGATTTTACTTGGAGCTTTAATTCTTCTTATTAACCTATCCCTTCTTGCCAAAATGAATGTAATCGTTGGTATAGATATACCGATGCTAGCTTTAGCAAATGAAATCCATCCTCTAATCGGTCTACTGATGTCCATTTCCTTATTAGGGATGATTTATAATACAGCAGTAGGGATGTTCTATTCATTCATGGTAAGATTCGCAAAACCAAATAAGGCTAGTTTTAAGGTAACTGCCGTTTTTATAGGTGGTTTGGGCTTTTTAGCGAGTCTTGCTGGTTTTACGACACTTGTAGCCAAGCTATATGCTGTGATGGGGTATGTCGGTTTTATTTTAATAGTTCTAATTATTTTTGCGTGGCTTAAAGGTGTTCGACGAATAGCATAATTGATAAGGTGATTGGGAGGTAATTAGTGTTTTATTCTCAATTACCTTTTTATTTGTGTCAAAAAGTAGAGGTCTTTAATTTTGAGGAACCATAAAAAACGTAGAAATTCCGTTAAGAATGCTTGTTTTTTAGGATTTTCAAATAAAACGAGAATAATTCTCAGTTGAAGGTTGACTGAGAATGGAAACGCGCTTATAATGAGAATCGTGAGTAATGATAATCGTTTTCAATGAGAGTTACGAGCAAAAATGAATCTACCGGGGATTACAATGAAAAAAAGATATCTTTTAACAGCAACTGTTGTGTTGTCTATAGTTTCACTATTTATTGGAGTAGTTGATATTAAGCCGAGTGATCTATTAGACTTCGAATCAGAAGAAACTAGACTGTTTTTTATTAGTCGTATACCGAGACTTGTAGCAATTTTGTTAGCAGGTGCAGGTATGAGTATTGCTGGTTTAATTATGCAAAGCTTAAGTAGGAATAAGTTCGTGTCACCAACGACAGCAGGTACGTTAGATGCTACAAAGTTGGGGATATTAATTTCGATGATGTTTTTCACAAATGTCTCGTACTTTCAAAAAATTTCCTTCGCTTTCATATTTGCTTTAGCCGGCACATTATTGTTTATGCAAATATTAAATCGAATAAAGTTTAAAGATGCGATCTTTATACCGCTTATTGGCTTAATGTTTGGGAATATCCTTTCTTCCATTACAACGTTCTTTGCGTATAAGGCGGATATTATCCAAAACATTTCTGCATGGTTACAGGGAGATTTCTCATTAATGATGAAAGGTCGTTATGAGCTTTTATACATAAGTGTACCCGTGCTGATTTTAGCTTACATTTATGCGAATCGTTTCACAGTGGCAGGAATGGGTGAGGATTTTGCAAAAAATCTTGGTCTTTCCTATAAATTCGTTGTGAATTTAGGTTTAGTGTTAGTAGCACTTATTTCGACGACGGTGGTGCTAACAGTTGGTGTGATACCGTTCCTTGGTTTAATCATTCCAAATATAGTTTCGCTGTTCAAAGGGGATAACCTTGCTAAGACATTGCCTCATACAGCATTACTAGGTATGTCGTTCTTATTATTCTGCGACATTATAGGGCGTGTAGTGATTTTCCCTTATGAAATTCCGATTAGTATGACTGTCGGGGTCATCGGAAGTGCGATCTTCCTAATTATGTTGTTTAGGGGGAAAGCATATGCGTAACCGTACAAAAATGTTGATTTTACTAGGTCTTGCAGTAATTTCTATCTTACTGTATGTATTTTATGGACTTAATGGTAACTATCATTATGCGTTCCCACGCCGCCTTATTAAAGTGGTAGCGATGTCGTTGACAGGGATTGCGATTGCTTATTCAACTGTAGTCTTCCAAACGATTACACATAACCGTATTTTAACGCCAAGTGTAATGGGACTTGATGCATTATATATGATGGTTCAAACGTTCATCTTTTACTTTTTTGGCTCTATGTCGATATTCGTTATTAATGCAAAATACAATTTCTTACTAGCTGTTTTAGCTATGGTTGTCTTTGCGGTGATTTTTTATCGTGTATTGTTCAAAGAAGGAAAACGTCCGATTTATTTCTTGCTGCTTGTCGGTATGATTGTCGGAACGTTTTTAGGAAGCGTAACTACGTTCTTCCAAGTGTTAATAGACCCGAATGAGTTTTTAAGCTTACAAAGTAAAATGTTTGCAAGCTTCAACAATGTCAATTCAGATTTAGTATGGCTTGCAGGTGTTGTCATAATCATTACCTTTATTTATGGCTGGCGTCACATGAACCAATTAGACGTAATGTCGCTTGGACGTGATACAGCAATTAACCTAGGGGTACCATATGACAAGCTTGTACAGCGAATGCTCATATTATCTTCGGTGTTAATTGCCGTGTCTACAGCTCTTGTTGGGCCTATTACGTTCTTTGGCTTAATCGTGGCAAATTTATCGTATCAATTTTTCAAGACGTACAAGCACTCTGTGATCATTGCAGGTTCTTGTGTCATGAGTATTGTAGCTTTAGTCGGTGGACAGTGGATAGTCGAACGTGTTTTTAATTTCGATACAACACTAAGCGTTATTATAAACTTCGTAGGTGGCGTGTACTTCATCTACTTATTATTGAAGGAAAGTAGGTCAGCAGGATGATCCAAGTAAAAGAAATCTCTAAGTATTTTGGAAAAAAACCGGTCATTCAAGATGTTAGTGTCGACGTTGCACCAGGGAAAATTACGTCTTTTATTGGACCAAATGGTGCAGGTAAATCAACATTGCTTTCAATGGTAAGCCGTTTACTTAATGCAGACACTGGAGAAGTATTACTCGATAAATCAGATGTACGTCGTTGGAAATCGGATGATTTTGCGAAGCGAATATCAATTTTAAAACAGTCCAATTATATGAATGTACGTCTAACAATTCGTGAGCTTGTTTCATTTGGGCGTTTCCCCTATTCGAAAGGAAATTTGAAGCCTGAGGATGAGCTAAAGATAGATGAAGCAATTCAATATATGAATTTAGAGGATCTTCAGCACAATTATTTGGATGAATTATCGGGTGGTCAACGTCAACGTGCATTTATCGCTATGGTTATTGCACAAGACACAGACTATATTTTGCTTGATGAGCCGCTCAATAATTTAGACATGAAGCATTCTGTGCAAATCATGAAAATTTTGCGGAAGCTCGTTGATGAGCTGGGGAAAACAGTTGTCATCGTATTACATGATATTAACTTTGCTTCCGTTTACTCTGATCATATTGTCGCATTAAAAAATGGACGTGTTGTCAAAGACGGTCCAACAAATGACATCATCAACTCTGATGCGCTTAAGGAAATCTATGATATGGATATCCCTGTTCAAGAACAGGACGGCTGTCGCATTTGCGTGTATTTTAACTCTTAAAAAAATAATAGATGGAAATGTCCATCTGAAAAATAAATCTTAAAGGAGCAATTTTACAATGAAGAATTGGAAATTACTTACTGTTTTAATGGCAATGATGCTATTGGTATTAGCTGCTTGCGGCTCAAAGGATGATACTAAAAAAGAGGATACAGATTCTAAAACTGATAGTAAGTCTGCTGAAGAGCAAAAAGGAGAAGCTACTGCTTACCCCCTAACAATCCCAGCTATCAAAGAGGGTAAAGATACTTTTAAAGAAGTAACTCTTGATAAAATGCCTGAAAATATTGTTGTATTCGACTATGGTTTCCTTGATACTTTAGATGCTTTAGGTGTTAAAGTTGCAGGTCTACCGCAAAAATCAGTTCCTAGCTACTTAAGCAAATATACTGATAAAAATTACGTAAATGTTGGTTCTTTAAAAGAGCCTGATTTTGAAGCAATCTCTGCTATGAATCCAGACATTATTTTCATCTCTGGTCGTCAAGCATCTGCTTACGATGAATTATCTAAAATTGCACCAACTGTATTTGTGGGTGTAGACGATCAAAATTTCATGGAATCATTTAAAGAAAAAACAGAATTAGCTGGTAAGATTTTTGGTAAAGAAAAAGAAGCTGCTGATGCATTTGCTGCATACGAATCAAAAGTAGAAGAAGTTAAAGCTAAAACAGCTTCAGCTAAAGAAAAAGCTTTAATCGTTTTAGCAAATGAAGGTTCATTATCTGCATATGGTCCTGGTTCACGTTTCGGTGTCATTCATGATGTATATGGTGTGAAAGCTGCTGATGAAAAAATTGAAGTTTCTACACACGGTTCTAACGCATCATTTGAATATGTACGTGACACAAACCCAGATATTTTATTCGTAGTTGACCGTGATGCTGCTGTAAATCCAGAAGGTGAGTCAGGTACAAAAGCTGCAATTGAAAACGAAATCGTTGGTGCTACAAACGCTGCGAAAAATGGTAAGATTGTTTATTTAGATCCACAAGTTTGGTATTTATCTGGTGGCGGTTTAACTTCTGAAACTCAAAAAGTTGATGACATTTTAAAGGTGTTTAAATAATATGTTTGTACAAATTAAACGTATTGTCGTTACGGAAGGGAATTCGGATAAAGTTGTTGAGCGTTTTGGTGCTAAAAAAGATGGTCCATCATTGCTTGAACAACAGCCAGGCTTTATTGATAAGCAAGTACTTTTGAAAAAAGTACGACGTGGTGATGAGGAAGTGTTAATTGTGGTTCGTTGGGAATCAGAAGAGGCATGGAAAAATTGGGAGAAGAGCCCGGAGCATATTGCTGGTCATAAAGCAAATGCTGGTAAACCGAAGCCTGATCACATCATCGAAAGCGGACAAGAAGTTTATTATGTAAAAGGCTAATAATTTAGAGGTGTCTCAAAGTTCATTTGAGGCACCTTTTTTCTTATGAATATGCATTGTCTGGTAGAAATAAGACAATAGATAGGCAAAGTGGTAGATAGCAGAGAGAAGGTGGCGGATAGAGGAGCCAAAGTGACGGATAGAAAGGTCAGAGCTACGGGTAAAATCATTTAAAGCAACCTAATAGAACTATTAAAATGGCTTATAGAACGATATTAAAGAAGAAGGGCGGGGCACATATCTGTAACAGTGCCATGCCCATTCAAGTATTAATGTTTAATGGTCGCTTTATTCCATGTATTAAATGCTGTAGTAATATTAAAAGATATACCATTGTCACTAATGGTAACCCCTGTAAAATTGGCAGTTGATTGTTTGGGTCCCAAATTTACTTTATTTACAGCGGTAAATTTCCCTAAAGAGGACATTTCCATTTCTAATTCTGAATTATGGAGATAGACAGGTAAGCCGACTGTTTCTCCAATTTTAACAGCATTTTCAATAGATGAAGTACTAGAGCAATTGCCTCTTGCGTTTATAATACTAAAGCTTGGTGACGTATAGATTATAGGTGTATGTATGTTCAATCCGGAGGTAAATGGATTTATTAAAGGCAATACAGACAAATATTCTTCAGATACTCTTATAATTCCATATTGTTCAATAAAACTGTCTAGCTTTTGTTGAAAAGTATCTTTAAATCCAGGGGTATTGCAAATAAAATTTGAAAATGTAGATTTGCTTTTATACTCTGCTAATGTTTCTTTATAAGCCTGTTGCTCGGCATCAACAATTATTTGCCCTATACATTGCTGTTCTTTCGAAGGTTTTTTAATCGTGATTTCCTCTTCAGACACAGAAATTGTACAGGAGAACTTAGCCGTAAGTATTAAAACGTTTTCATTTACTTCATTTTTCATTTCAATCACTCCCAGTGTTTGAGAATTTCCTTGTTAATAGATTAAACGAAAATGGTCCATCACGATAAGCGTTGGGGGTTTCCGTTCTGAATTGGCGTTCAAAGTAACTCTAATCCCGAGAAGCCACCAAGTCTTCTCTCCAATCAACTTATTCACATAGCATACGATTTTGTTTCTAATGAACTTTAGTGTACGAACACGAACAGAATACAAATTTATCTTAGCTTAGCCTAAGCGTATCATCAGTGAGGACGCCATTTCAATGCTGAGTTTACGCCAAAAAATGGCGGTCAATAATATAAAACCGCCACTTATTTTACTATGCCTAAATAAAGAAATGGCGTGCTTTCCACAAATACCGCCACTTTTTGGCGGTATTTTCGTCAATGAGTTTATGTAAAATATTCCCTTATAATTTCGGAGTCTAGTATTATTTCCCATTAATCTGTATAATATTTAATAACATACGAGGGGGAGGAGAGGACTATTGCAGGGGCTTGACGTAAAAATTAATGAATCATTAGACATTCTAATTGAGAACGAGTTATTGATAGATCATGAACTACGGTCGATGCTAAAGATTTTTAAGGAAGAAAAAAAGGCAGTTGGCTATTCATTTGGTAAGCTATGTTATTGGCATTATGAAGCATTTACAGATTGTTTGAATGAGGACATCTATAAAGTTGCAGCAGCTATCGAACTCTTAATTTTATCTTTTGATATCATCGATGACTTACAGGATAAAGATTCAGACTACAGCTGGACTAAAACACCTGAATTATCATTAAATGTAGCTTTAGCTATGCTAGTTATGGCTTCTAGAACTATACGTGAGACTTCCTTTGAACACAAAAGTGCAGCTATTCAAATACTAGAGGATTATGCATTACGAAGTATAAACGGTCAGCAACTAGATTTACTTAATACTTGTAGCGATGAGCAATCATATTTACAAATGATTGAACAAAAGTCAGGTTCTTTAACAGCAATGGGTTGCTTAATTGGTGAAGTACTTGCAAAAGGTGAGACATCTTATGAGGTTAACGAGTATGGGAAATACATAGGTATTATCCAACAAATTAAAAACGATATTCAAAGTTTAAAAACTTGGGGATCTAAAAATGATTTGCTAAATAAAAGATACTCATTACCTATTATTTATCTTTTATCACAGAAAAATGATGTTTCAAAGTCTGTTATAAACTATTATAATGATGATATAGATGCATTTTTGGATAATAATGCTACGGAAAACGAGTTGACAAATGGTGGCGCAATACGTTATGCAGTTACTATGAAAAATGTTTACAAGTTTAAAGCATTAGATACTCTTGAAAATGTAGCTATAAATGAAGTAGGTAAAGACTACTTAAAAAAACTAATAAAATGAGGAGGGATATGTATGATGAATGTAATTCAATATCTAGAAAAAAACCCAGAACTAGTTGCTCTATTAAAATCACAAAAAGCATCATTAATCGGAATTTCGTCGATGGAACAAAAAGCAATTTTAGATGCGTTTAATAGTGAAGTAGAGTTGGAAAATTCAGTGTGGTTATAAAATCGTTGAGTAGTAAGTTATTTTGGCCTGCTATAATGCTCTATTTAGTGATTGGCCTTTATCTGATTTATGTGAGTTATAGCAGGCCATTATTAGAAATTGAGATAAAAAAAGAGAATGGCGAGTGGGGAGTAACACAACCTTACTATAAAGAATGGACGGAATGGAAAAGTATTTCACCATCTGATGTTATTTTAAGAATAGATGATGTGCCAATGGATCATCTAAATCAGTTGAAATATAAATCTATGATAGTAGCCGCTAATAAAATAACCATAATGAAGCCAAATGGGGAAATAAAAGACATACATATTAACCATTTAGATATCCCTCACCAGTTTTACTATATATTACTATTTCCAGCTTGTTATTATTTATTAACTCTATTAATTACCATATATCTACATTTTAATCGAAAAAATATAAACCTTACAAATTTACTTATTTTTTTTATGTTAACTGTTTCATTGGCTTATGTAAGCAGTGGAGTATCTAGTAGAGTAAATGGAATTGGGATAATAGTAAATCGTAGTAGTATGGTATTATGCTTAGCTATATTATTGCATTTTTTAAGAGATTATTATTCATTTGTAAAAATAAATTGGCTGTTTACAAACAATATCAAATACTTTTATATATTCCCTGTAATCGCCTTTTCACTAGGCTGTATTATTATTTTCCATCCTGTTTCTTATTATTTTCTTTCTGAAGTTGTGTTAGTCCTTTTCTTCATTCTCCTTATTATTATTATTAGTATTTTATTACTAAGCTATTTCAAATATAAATCACCTCAGTTGAAAATATTGTTATGTAGTATATTGATACCGTTTTTGCCATTTCTTTTTTTATATTCACTCCCTAAAATTTTTTTTGATACGTATTTTCTTTCAGGTGAAATCTGCTCTTTATTTTTATTGCTTATTCCTTTTAGCTTTATCTTAACACAGGTAGCAGAACGATTATTTGATATTGAATACCATATTACAAGACTTCGTTATTATGTAATCTTTTCATTGATATTTACTTTATGGTTTATAGTTGGTTTGTATTGGATTGCAGGAGAATATTTAACTATACCCGTAATATCAGGTGTTTCTTTCTTTACTTTTATATCGTTAGTTGTTCTTTTTTACATAAAAGAGAAGGTAGATTATCGAAAACGAAAAATTTTATTTTCGACAAAAGGGGATTATATACATCAGCTATACACCGCTGTCGATAGGATTGGTAAAACGATTAAAATAGATGAGCTTCTAGAGAAGTTTGCTCAAGAGGTTTCATTACATCTTGAGCTAGAGCATGTATTTGTATTAACCTATAACTATGATACAAATCAATTTACTTCAACGGTTGAGGGAAGGCTTTCAATTAATCCCGCGCTAATAGAGGATTTAAAATTAGGAGAAATACGGAGAATTGACAAAGTCTACTTAGCCTTCCTCCACCAAGATGCTCATTATAAAAGAGCCTTAGTATTGGAACATAAAAATTCGATTCATTTAAAAGATGAAGAGCTTCTATGGCTTGAATTGCTTTTATTATATGTAAACAATTTTATTGAAAATACAAAGATGGTAGAAGAGCTGTTAGAGGAACTAAAGCATATGAGGCAAGCAGATGATAGTCAACTACCTTGGTTAAGCAAATTATTATGGTTAAGATTTGAAGAGGAAAAATATCAATTAGCTCAAGAATTACATGATACCAATTTGCAAGAGCAGCTCCATATTGCCCGTGAGGTTGATGTCCTAGTCAATGCGAAAGATACAACAGAAATCCAGCAAAAACTTGAGAACATTCATCAGCAGATGATTACGTCTTTACATGATTTAAGAGCTTACTGTGAAAATCTGAAGCCTCCATTATTAGACACTTTAGGGCTAAACGCTGCATTAGAAAAGCTAATACGTAAAGTAATAGAAAGAGCTAGTTTTGTATTAATTTATACGATAGATCGCCTTTATTTAGAGGACGAGCGTATGAATTTAATGATTTATAGACTATTTCAAGAACTACTCAATAATGCTTTAAAACATTCCTATGCAACAACAGTTGAAATTCGTTTACAGGAAATGGACGATGGTTTTGAAATTATCTACAAGGATGATGGTGTAGGCTGTAAAATTGATGATATTATTGCCGGAGAATCGATGGGAATTCAAGGTATGCAAGAGCGTGTAAAGGCCTTTAACGGGCAGTTTTACATCGATTCACAGGTTCATGCAGGAATGTCTATTAGAATTACAGTAAAAGAAGGAAGTGATACACTTGATTACGATGCTCATAGTGGATGATCACCCCATTGTGTTGGAGGGAACGAAAAATTTATTTCAAGAAAATGAAGATATTATAGTTGATACTGAAAGTGATGCAACTCATGTCATACAGAGAATTAAAAACAAACCATATGATATCTACTTAATTGATATAAATATGCCATTAGAAAACGGCATTAATTTAGCACGTAACATTAAAGCTATCCAGTCAAATGCTTCAATTATCCTTTATACTGGTGATGATATTACTGATTATTATCCACTTATTTTAGAACGGAAAATAGAAGGGATTTTAGCTAAAACAGGATCTAAGGAACAAATTTTACGAACTGTTCGAGCCATTGCAAATGGTGAAATTGTTTTACCTCAAAATTTCTTGGATTTTCTCGATAATAAATTTAAATTACAGGATGCAAAACTCGATATTCACTTAAACGAAAAAGAAAAGAAAATTTTAAGACTGATTGCAGAAGGACATACGAATAAAGCGATTGCTATAGAATTAAATATTCCTCAGCGAACAACTGAAAGATATTTAACTCAGCTATTTTCTTTATTGAATGTAGATTCACGGACAGAGGCTGTAAATCTTGCAGAAAGAATGAATTTACTATAGATTGTCTGTATGTTATACTTATTTTTGTTGGTATATTTTTCAATAAAAAGGGAGAGTTTAGGTGGTTTTACATACCATATTTTAACTTAGTTAATTATACCTAAACTTTAATTCTAAATACCTATAATTTTCGATTGACACCGCCAGATTTTGGCGGTGTTTTTTGTGTATCCGCCAAATCACGCCAAAAATCGGGACAAAGACCGCCAAAAAATTGGCGTAAACCCAACGTTGAAATGTCGGTGTAAGTACTGGTACGCTTAAGTTAATCGTGGTTAAGTAGATTTGCTATAGTAAGTAATACGATAATATTAGATTTCAATAAGAGCCTGGCTATCTAAGCATAAAGTAGAGATTGTAGATTTTTTAAAAGTTACTAGCTAGTCAACATACTTCACCATAAAACTTTATATAAAGGTAGGCGTGTATTTTGAAAGTAGAACTTGAAAACTTATTTTCTATAGATGAATCTAGTCAAGATCAAGTCATTAAAGTTTATAACCGCTATGGTATTTTCATCGGTGCGCCTGAAATAAGAAAGAGAAACTTAAAGGCATCATTTAATCCTATCTTTACATTAAATGATGATGTAACATACGAACATGTAGCGGCACTATATAAATCATTAGAACATGAATTAGGAATTGTTTCTATCGGAGAACGTTTTTACTTTGACTTTTCAGATAGCGAATATGAGCAAGCTCAATTGTTTACCTTAAATTCGACAGGTAACTCACCGGATATGTTTATAGATGATAAAGGAACTTTATTTTCTATAAGCACCTATTGCCAGCATTGTGGACTTATGGAAAAAGAACAACTTTCACCATTAGTGATAGATACAACAGAAATGAAAGACCGTCATCTAGTTCATGTGAGCGGGTATTGGGTGGCTTCACAGGAATTAGCGACATTAATGAAGCAAGAGGATATTAAAGGTTTTGAACTTTTAGAGGTTATTCATCAAGGACCGAAAGAAGAGAAGCGAAAAGCTTTTCAAATTATACCGACACAAGTATTGCCGGAATCTAGCACTGAAAGAGTTAAACTATATTTTGCGACAGAGCAGCCTCCATGTCGTTGTGGATTAAGTGGGGTAATCAATGGTCCTGATATTTATTATCGCGAAGATTTAACCAATATAAAAAATGATATAGTCCTCTCGGGAGAATGGAGCCATGACGGAAGATATTTATACCGAAAGACTTTATTCAGTAGAAGGTTTAGAGAATTAATTCTTAAAAACAATATATCTCGTGAGGTAAGAGGAGAGAAGGATGAAAATTTTGGGCCGAAGGATTGGTTATTCGATCCTGTATTATTAAAATAATTCAAACCAAAGATGAGGAAGTGTATATTTTGTTTAGAAAAATAATACCTATCGTTGCCGTCTTATTTATCGTTGCATTAGCTCTTTCAAATTATTTTAATAAAGCAGGAGAAAAATCCTTTGTCATCCCACAAGAAAGAGGGAATACGTTAGGTTAGATAAAGTGAAGATTAATAATCAGTGGGGAGATTAACCCCACTGATTATTAGTCTTCACCAATCGGGCAATTAGGGGCAGTTAATTATTATTACTGCCCGTTAATGCGGGATAAAGTGAAACTTTAATTAGTGGGGAGATAAACCCCACTGATTATTAGTCTTCACCAATCGGGCAATTAGGGGCAGTTAATTATTATTACTGCCCCTTAATGCGGGATAAAGTGAAACTTTAATCAGTGGTGAGATTGACCCCACTGATTATTAGTCTTCACCAATCGGGCAATTAGGGGCAGTTAATTATTATTACTGCCCCTTAATGCGGGATAAAAGGCAAATTACCTCAAACAAGCTTAAATATGATATGATGTGGAAAATATAATAGCGTATAGTTTTGAGGTGAAGTATTTTATGAAAAAATGGGCTTATCCTTTAGCGATATTAACGCTCGTTATCTTTTTTGTATTACGAGTTACTTTTCCAAGTAAATTAATCAATACTTTTGATACGAAAATGGCTGATTTATTTTTCGGTAACCGTTTTATAGAATTTTTTCACTATATAGGAGAACCGGTATTTGTAGTGTTAGTAGCTATCGTCTTAATAGTGTATTTAGCGTGGAAGGTAAAAAATAGTCGAGGTATATTATTTGTTTTGTTAACAATTGCTGGTGGGAATGTACTTAACCAATTATTAAAAAAATGGGTGCAACGACCAAGACCGGAGATTGAAGAACAATTAACATCCTATAGCTTTCCATCTGGACATTCTATGACCGGGATCTTGTACTTATTTACAGTCGCTTATATTTTTTCGGAGAACAATAGCAGAGGGCGTAAGACATTACTTTGGCTTGGGGCAGTTGTTTTAGCTGTACTTATTGGTTTGTCTCGAATTGCTGGGGCTCGTCATTTTGCTTCAGATGTATTGGCCGGATGGAGTATGGGCTATACGTGGTTTATCATTTGTGTTTTTTGGTACGAACGTCGAAAGAGACTTTTTAAAGCGAAAAATAAATCATGAACTTTGGAAAGGGAGCCACCTTATTGAGGAGGCTCCCTTTGTTATGCCATTTATATAAGTTGATTGGAGAGGAGACTGGAAGCCCCCAGGAAAGTGCTCAGTCGGAACGGAAATCAACCACACGTTATGGTGATGAGCTTTTTAATTTTTTCAATTACATGGAAGAGCCTTTTCTACTTCCATAAGCTTTTTTACAACTTCTAAGCAATCATAGAATGTTTCAAAGGGCTCATAAGGTAGATGGAGGTCTTTACAGCGTTTAATAAGATGATCCCTAGCAAGTACTAAATCTGCCTGTTTTGCTGCCTCAAAATCAGAAAGTGAATCTCCAATCACGATTTTAAAATGATTGCTCTGTGTAACTTTTCGCATAACGCTTGGCTTGCAGCAACCACAACCCTGTGTCTCGAATTTCGCACATTCTTCATCGCAGCTATTTGGAAAGACGAGTTTAATTTGCTGTTCGGAAAAATCAGCACTGTTACAATATATACCAGAAAATGGGCCGTATTTATCTAATAGTGGCTCAATGAAAAAGTCCACACCCCCACTAACAATATAAAACGGAATATGCTTCTCTTGTGCAAAACGAACGAAATCACCAAAGCCCTCACGTATAATGGCTGTATCTAATAAATAGTGGATAACAGCATCCTTTTGTTTAGTCGATAATAGCTCGAACATTGCTGAAACGCCATCTTTAAAGGTTATAGTTTGTTCCATCATTGCCTTAGCAATTTTCTCAGACTCCTCTGGAACGAATTGAGTCATTAGTGAGACGATATTATCTGTTTCTGTAATAGTACCATCAAAATCACAGAAAATTATTGGTTTCAAGCTATTTCCCCCTTTCAAGAAAAAACGTCTACTTTTGTAGTAGACGTCCAAATTTTACCTGTACACCATATTCATCGGCCTTTGTTAAGATAATTTGATGCTCTGGAAATTGATTTTTCATGGCCTTTACAAAATCTTGCGCAATAGCAGTAGGGATGATAGAAATCATTGTTGGTCCCGCCCCACTTAAAGCCGTTCCAAATGCCCCATTAGCCTTGGCGGCTGCACGGATTTCTGCATATTGCGGGATTAATTGGGCACGGAAAGGTTCATGAAAAAAATCAGCTTCCATATAACGACCTGCATGCTCGAAATCACGAACCATTAATGATGCTGCTAGCATATTTGCATTTGCAGAGGCTCTCACCGCGTATGCACGGTCAAATTGTTCTGGTAAAACAGAACGAGCTTCACTTGTTTTTAGTTCGACATCAGGTACATACACAACAAAGGAAGCTTCTATATCATTGACATGAAATGTATCAACAACGCCGTTTTCATCCATTGAGGAAATTGTTAATCCTCCTAATACCGAGGCTGTTGCATTGTCTGGATGCCCTTCGATTTGTGAGGATAAATTGAGTTTATCCTGTACAGTTAAGGCTAGATCACATACTTGGTTAGCTAGTTCAATTCCTGCAACGATGACAGCTGCACTACTCCCCAAACCACGGGCTAATGGAAGTTCACTTGCCATTTCAACACGGCAGGCAGGTAACTGCTTCCCATATTGGTCCGCAATTTTTTGGGCAATCACGTATAGTAAGTGCTCTTCCAGCTCAAACTCTTTAGGACCATTATCATCGAGGTGGATAATTTCCCAACTATCCTGTAAAGACACGGTTAACTTTAAGTAAAGAGATAAGCCTAGCCCTATTGAATCAAAGCCGGGGCCTAGATTGGCAGTGCTCCCAGGAACTGAGATTTGCCACATGTTACTCATAGTACGCCCTCGATGTATTTTCGAATTTCTTCCTCATCGTTTTTAAGTGAGACAACATCTACAGTTGAGACATTCATGGCAGTATCAGGATCTTTCAATCCATTACCTGTGAAAATTGTCACAACTTTAGAGCCTTTCGCAATCTGGCCGTTTTCAACTGATTTAATAACGCCTGCTAATGATGCCGCTGAACCTGGTTCAACGAAAATTCCTTCAGTCCCAGCAATTAACTTATAAGCAGCTAAAATTTCTTCGTCTGTCACCGAGTCAATAATTCCGCCAGACTCATCGCGAGCTGCTTCTGCAAATTTCCAGCTTGCGGGATTGCCGATACGAATAGCTGTTGCCACTGTCTCAGGATTAGCAATAGGTTCACCGTTTACAATTGCTGCTGCACCTTCAGCTTCAAAGCCGAACATCTTAGGTAAACCAGAGCCTTTTGCTGCATCATATTCTTTAAAGCCTTTCCAGTACGCAGTAATGTTACCTGCGTTACCAACAGGAATGCAAAGATAATCTGGAGCTTTTCCTAAAGCATCTACAATTTCAAATGATGCGGTTTTTTGCCCCTCAATGCGGAATGGATTCACTGAGTTTACAAGTGCCACTGGAGTTGTTTCGCTAACTTGACGAACAATATTTAATGCATCATCAAAGTTACCGTCGATTTCGATAATTTTTGCTCCGTACATTGTCGCTTGGGCTAGCTTACCAAGAGCTACTTTTCCTTTAGGGATCACGACTATGGACTGGATTCCAGCACGTGTTGCATAAGCTGCCGCTGCGGCTGATGTGTTACCTGTTGAAGCACAAATAACACATTTGCTACCTTCTTCAATTGCTTTTGCAACGGCAAACACCATACCACGGTCTTTAAATGAGCCTGTTGGATTTGCACCTTCGATTTTTCCATAAAGCTCAATGCCAAGTTTCTTGGATAAATTTACTAAATGTATAAGAGGCGTATTGCCTTCGTTTAAAGTTAGAGCTGGTGTACTTTCTGTTACGGGTAAAAATTGTTTATATTCCTCAATTAGGCCTTTCCACATAACGTTTACGATCTCCTTTTGTTCTTATAGAAAGAACAGTTGTTTTTGTATAAAAGACATTTTAACGCAAATTGCCCTATGTTTTCAATAGAATTCGAGAAATTGTCGAAACAATTCGGTAATTTGAATTTTTGCTTGTCACTTTCTTGAAACAACTGTATAGTAAACTTACGATGTAAAGTCAAGTGTAAAGACAGGTGGTTAGAATGGCGACAAATACAGTAACAACAAATAAGGTTCAACAATCTATTTCTCGCAATAAGCTTTTGAGGGTAGCAGGCGTTGGCTGGCTTTTCGATGCCATGGACGTAGGAATATTATCATTCGTTATTGCAGCATTAGCAGTTGATTGGGGATTGACACCAAGTCAAGCTGGTTTGATAGGAAGTGTCAACTCAATCGGGATGGCTGTAGGAGCTCTTATCTTCGGCGTGCTTGCCGATAAAGTAGGACGTAAGCAAATTTTTATGTGGACGCTTGTATTATTTTCTATTGCCAGTGGCTTATCTGCATTTACAACTACATTATCTGCTTTTATGGCACTACGCTTTTTAGTAGGCATGGGACTAGGGGGAGAATTGCCAGTCGCATCGACGCTAGTTTCTGAGAGTGTAGAAGCCAAAGAGCGTGGGCGAGTAGTTGTTTTACTGGAAAGTTTCTGGGCGGCGGGGTGGTTAATCGCTGCATTGATTTCGTATTTTGTTATTCCATCATGGGGATGGCGTATTGCTTTATTGTTAACGGCAATTCCAGCAATATATGCAATTTATCTTCGCTGGCACTTACCAGATTCACCTCAATTTGCTGTGAAGGCAGAGTCTAAGAAACGTAGTATTGTGCAAAATATTCGAGAAGTATGGTCAAAAAAATATGTACGCTCGACACTTATGTTATGGGTGTTATGGTTTACGGTTGTTTTCTCGTATTATGGTATGTTTTTATGGCTACCTAGTGTCATGGTTAGTAAAGGCTTTGATATGATTACGAGCTTTAAATATGTTCTCATTATGACGCTTGCGCAGCTACCAGGTTATTTTACAGCTGCATGGTTTATAGAAAAATTTGGACGGAAATTTGTACTTGTTTCTTATTTAATTGGTACAGCTGTAAGTGCTTTCATTTTTGGTAATGCCGAAACAATAGTAGTGCTATTAACTTCGGGGATGTTTTTATCGTTCTTTAACTTAGGGGCTTGGGGTGCACTTTATGCTTATACACCAGAGCAGTATCCAGCTATTATTCGTGGAACGGGTGCAGGAATGGCAGCAGCTGTTGGACGTATTGGTGGTATTTTTGGACCTTTGTTAGTAGGATTTTTATTAACAGCAGGCTATGATATCGGCTTCATCTTCACGATTTTCTGCGGAGCGATTATTATCGGTGTTGTCGGGGTAATTTTCTTAGGACAAGAAACGAAACAAATGGAATTAGATTAGAAAAATAACCATGTCTTGGATGAACTATAGTCCAAGACATATTTTATTATTTGGTTACATAAAAATTAGATTAAATTAATTTTTATACAAATATTTCTAAAAATCTGTTAAAATCAATTCATCAAAAAACTTTGATAATAAGGGTAGAACGATTTTATGTTTTTTTATCGCGAACTATCCTATTAGCAAGTTAAAGTGTTAAAGTTTTTTCAGAAAAGTCATTGTATTCAGATTGTAATCGTGATACTGTATTTTTAACTTCTTTCAGCAATTGTTTTCTGTACCGAAAGCGTAGCGACAGGTACAGGTGTCCGAACACCCGCTGAAATAGAGGAACTCAGTCTAAGAACGCCACATCCCTGTGGCAATTTATCTGTGCGAAAGCGAAGCGACAGCAACATGGTTTTAACTGTGCGAAAGCGAAGCGACAGCAACATGGTTTTAACTGTGCGACAGCAACAACAACAACAACACACGACTGAGTGACCAACATCACGTTGGTCTAAAGCCTCCGGCGGATGTCACGGAATCGGAAAGGAGTTCACAAAGGATGTTAGCCTAAATTCATCGCATCCATGCGATAACGGCAAACTGACCTGCATCGGTAAAAACGCCACGTCTTGTGGCATTACCGAAATGACCGACATCGTGTCTACCCTCGTGCAGGCCTAAGCACAAAGCCGACTCCGGACGCAATTATGCCGAGGCATAATTGATCCGAATTTAGAATTAATAGGAAACAATCTCCATTCGTGATAATTTCATTGAAAGAAAGGTTGTTAGAAATGAGCATTAATGAAGAAATAGAAAGTAGATTTGTTAGGCTGTCGAAGGGACAGCGTAAAGTTGCACAATTTGTTATGAATAACCCTACAGTTGTAATTGGTAACGGAGCAGCAGAAGTTGGTAGACAGGCTAATGTTAGTGAATCGACAGTGATTCGTTTTTGTTATGCGATGGATTTATCGGGCTATGTAGAGCTTCAAGACGAAATTAGAAGCTATTTAATGACTCAAAATGGTAATGCGAGTCTTCAACCTACATATTCTTCAAGTAAGATAAATATTTCGAGTTTTGGTAAGGTAATGCAACGTGATATTCAAAATATTCAAGATACGATTCATTTGATTAATGATACTATGCTTCAAAAAAGTTCAAAATGGATGCACGAAGCAGAGAACATTTATATTTTGGGTACTCGTCAAGCTGCGTCCATTGCAAATTGGTTATCGTATACAATGAAAACGTTACGTCCAAATGTGAAGCAGCTTCGCTCAGAATCCGATGATCTTGTACAGCAAATTAACAGTATGAGTGAGCAAACGACGTTAATTGTTTTTTCATGGGACAAGCATTCAAACGACATTCAAACGATTGTAGAAATTGCTAAGAAGAAAAAGGCTAGAATTATTGCCATTACTGGTTCGGCGTTGTCTTCTATTCGGGAATATACAAGTGCGTTATTTATACTTGGTCTGAAAAAGCAATCTTCATTGGATGTTATTCCAGTTCTGTTTTCTTTTTTACATGCGCTAATTGAGGAAATGGTCAGTCAGGACAAGGCACAATATGAGAAATATCAGCAATCCTATGAACAAGTAGAAAATAATTTGTTATTTTTAGATGCAGTAAGAGAAAAGCAAGTCTTCTAATCATTTTACAACGCTACACATAAAAAAGATGTCCAAATAAGTTTTAGACATCCTTGAAAAAAGCTTATAAAATTTTACTTAAACTATATTCGTTAATAAAGGCATCATTTAATTTAATGGCATTTTGTCGGATACCTTCTTGTTGAAAACCTGATTTTTTGAACAAATTTAAAGCACGATCATTATGCTCCATGACAGATACTTCTAAGCGCGAAATATCTCGCTGTATAGACCAACGTTCTACTGCTTCCATCAGCGCTGAGCCGATTCCTTGTCGCTGATGTTCTTGCTTAACAGCTAGGTGAACTGTTGCAACATGTTTAACTTTAGAATGTTTATATCCATGGATAACGGCATAGCCAGCAAAAATGCCATTTACTATACAACATAAAATCGTACGGTTTTTCAATTGTTTCCAATAGCCCAAATCTTTTCGAAGCTGTTGAACTGTGAGGTCTAATTCGTTTTCCATATTATACATGAAGTCAGTTTGTTGGAAAATTTCTTCTTGTAGATGAATAAATGATCTGGCGTCTGATGCTTCAATTGCTCGAATTATGTATGCAGGTGGGTTATCGTCATTTTTAGAGATATTACTCGTAGTCTTCATTTGTGTACGCGAGAAAGTTACACTTGTACCGAGCTTAACATCAATGACATAATAGCCTGCATTTGTCCATGACAAATAGTGAGAGAGAGGGGGTTTTGTTTTTTTCCACCAGCTCCTATTCAAGTAAGCTGCATTTGGCAAGGCTTGTCCCATAATATTTTCGAGTTCGCTAAATGATAAAGTAATTTCTTGTTGTGAAGCTACTTCAAAATAATTTGCTAAAGGAATATACTTTTTTTCCATCTTCTTTGTCATCGTAATCCCCATTTCCTGTATATCCTAAAAAATATAGACTACCTGATGATAGCATAAAATTACGGTTTCTTAAATACAAAAACACAACTATATATCTATTTATAGTAAAAAATTTTTATAAACTATGCATTTTTATTATTAAATGTTATAAATAGGATGTTTTTAACAGATAAATATATTAAATTTAATAATAACCTATAAATGTTGAAAATAGGTAATGTTTTAGTTGTTACCATAAAGCAGACTTTATCTCTGTTCTAAAGGTGTGCTTTCCCAGGATGTCATACCTTTAGCCTACGTTCCTCTACTGGCTCACTCCAAGAACTTATCTATGACATTTTGATTTCCAATGAGTCTCCGGGTCTTCATTCCAATCAACTCCTATTTATGGCATACATTTTAACTTCTTTCAGCGGATGTCACGGAATCGGAAAGGAGTTCAAGTTCAATTAACCTAAAATCATCGTATCCATGCGATAACGGCTAACTGACCTGCGTCATGTTGTTGCCGCTGCCGCTTCGCTTTCGCGCAGATAAAACCCTTTTGCTGTGGCTACGCTTTCGCACAAAAAGCATCTGTTGCTGTGGCTACGCTTTCGTACAAAAAGCATCTGTTGCTGTGGCTACGCTTTCGCACAAAAAACATCTGCTGCTGTCGCTACGCTTTCGTACAAAAAGCATCTGTTGCTGTCGCTACGCTTTCGTACAAAAAGCATCTGTTGCTGTCGCTACGCTTTCGCACAAAAAACATCTGCTGCTGTCGCTACACTTTCGCGCAAAAAACATCTGCGGCCTAAGCACAAAGCCGATTCTATACGCAATTATGCTTAGTCATAATTGATCAAATAACCCCTCGGGTTTCCCATTTTACGATTAACTAAAATAAGCCTAATTTTAGCTTCTTTTATATATAAGAAAAGTAAGTAATACATGAAGATGTGGTTATCCTAGAATAGTAGATTTTAGTTGTGAATTGGCAATAGATCCTTTATAGATAAACTTTCAATTTATATCATGTTTGCTCATAAGGTATGATAAAATAAAATATAAATGTTATGCCATTTAGGAGGAATAATTTCAATGAGTAAAGTTTTAGTTTTTGGTCATAAAAATCCAGATACAGACACAATTACATCTGCAATTGTATATGCATATTTAAAACAGCAAATTGGTGTTGATGCTGAAGCGGTACGTCTTGGTGAAGTGAATAACGAAACACAATTTGCTTTAGATAAATTTGGCTTTGAGGCACCTCGATTAATTTCATCAGTAGTTGGAGAAGCAGAGAAAGTAATCCTTGTAGACCACAATGAATTCCAGCAATCTGCTGATGGAATTGAAGAAGTACAAATTGCAGAAGTGATTGATCATCACCGTATTGCAAACTTCCAAACGGCTGATCCACTATACTACCGTGCAGAACCTGTAGGCTGTACTGCAACGATTTTAAATAAAATTTTCAAAGAACATGGCGTAGCAGTTCCTGCAAACATTGCAGGTTTAATGCTTTCGGCCATCGTTTCTGATACATTATTATTCAAATCTCCAACTTGCACAGAGCAAGATGTACAAGCTGGTGAGGAGCTAGCGAAAATTGCAGGTGTTGATGCCGCTGAATATGGGTTAGCAATGCTTAAAGCAGGTGCGGATCTTTCAGATAAATCATTAGAAGATCTTTTATCATTAGATGCGAAAGAATTCCAATTCGGTGAATATAAATCTGTAGTAGCCCAAGTAAATGCTGTCGATATTAACGATGTACTTGGCCGCCAAGAGGAATTAGAAAATTTATTAAATAAAAATGTAGCGGGAAATGGTTTAGATTTATTCTTCTTTGTTGTAACGGATATTTTAAACAATGATTCAACAGCTGTTGCAATTGGACAAGTAGCAGAGGCTGCAGCAAAAGGATTTGGCGTAGAGCTTGTAAATAATCGCGTTGTTTTACCGGGTGTTGTATCTCGTAAAAAACAAATCGTTCCAGTTTTAACTGATGCATTGAAATAATGAGAAAGAGGTTGCCCTGAAAAGGCAACCTCTTTTTTATGTTAAGGAAATTATAGATTTTTATGTTGTGGATAACCAAGGGCATAGTTATCGTTTAGGCTAAAGCGCTACATCCTCGAGGTCGCTTCGGTCCCTTGGGCAAAAGTGGTGAAACGCATACTGTTGCCTCGGATTCTCCAGCGCTTGTCGGATGTAAACGGGCGCTTTAGCGCATTTGTTAATCTAGCTTTAAAGGGTGTACGGCAGGACCTTCAAGAACTTCCCCTTTGGCATTAAAGCGAGAGCCGTGACAAGGGCAATCCCAAGTTTCATCGGCTTCATTCCATTTTGTTTTACAGCCTAAATGCGTGCAAGTTGGTGTATTGGCATGTTTCACATAACCTGTGACAAATTCCTTTGCTACAAAGCCTCCTACCTTTAGTATCTGCATAAATTGAGCCCCAAATTTCGTACGTGATGGCGAATAAAGAGGAATTGCGCCATCCTCATTCCCGGCACCTGTTATTAAGGAGGATAGTAGATCTCCTGCTACAAAAGAATTGGAAATTCCCCATTTTCGATAGCCAGTTGCAATGAAAACATTAGGTAAGGACGGTGTAATCCTGCCAACATATGGGACCATATCAGGTGTTTCGATGTCCTGCGCTGACCAGCGATAGATTGAATCCTGATCAAAGTGAGCCTTCATTTCATTTTGAATAGCCTCATAATAGGGCTGGGTATTGGTTGTTTCCCCTGCAATATGATTAGCTCCACCTAATACTAAATAATGCTCACCATTAATGGTAGCTGTTCGAATAGAGCGTGTCGGATTATCTACGCATAAGTATTGACCTTGTAGTGTATCAGTAATTTTACCAGCAACCATATAGGAGCGACTGTTAGAAAGTTTAAAAAGATTTAGTCCTCTAAAGGCTTCGATTGGATAGTGTGAGCATAAAATAAGCTTGTTGTATTGAACCGACATGTCATTTTCGGTATGTAAGCTATTTTGCGGTATGTTCAATTGTTGAACACGGGTATTTGTATAGATTTTTGCGCCCATTGATAATGCTTCTTTTACAAGGAAATTACACACTTCTACAGGGTGTATTTGTGCCTGCTGGGACATGCTAAGTGCTTTTGTAATTGGAAAGGGAAGCTCTGTGTCAGAAGTGATTTTCGCCTTAATATTTAATACTTTATAAGCATTCCATTCTTTTAACAATTGGGCATAGCCTTCTTTTGTTTGGCAATAAAGCAATGAATCTACTTGTTGAATGCTTTCTTTAGGGAGTAACTGTAATGCTTTTTCTACAGCTATTTGGTTGAGCTGATAATAAAGCCGTGCCTCATCTACAGAAAGTTTTTCAATAAGGTTGGCATAAACTAAGCTATGCTGTGCAGTTAATTTTCCTGTTGAATGACCAGTCGTACCATGACCGATATGGGAATTTGCCTCAAGCAAGACTACATCTACACCTGATTTTGCTAAGACATAGGCTGTATATAGTCCCGTCAACCCTCCACCTATAATACATACATCACAAGTTGTTGAAGCAGGTAGAGATGGTAGGGAGACGGGATCAATTGTTCCGAGCCAAAGAGATTGTGTCATACATAACCCTCACATTGTTTTTACGTTCAGTATGTAGATTGATTTGAGAAATTATGCAATGAAGCATAAAAATTGCCTAGTGATTATTACTATCGCTACAATGTAGCAAAAGGAGCGTGTCTAGCTATGAAAATTGAAATCTGGTCAGATTATGTATGTCCGTTTTGTTATATTGGTAAAAAGCAACTAGAGCAAGCAATTCAGGAAACTGGTTTTGCAGGGCAGGTAGAGCTCGTTTATAAAAGCTATCAACTTGACCCAACAACACCTGTGGATACAAATGTGTCTACGTATGAAGCATTGGCGAAAAAGTATGGGATGTCGCTAGAAAAAGCGAAGGAAATGACGAAAGGTGTTGCTGCTCGCGCAAAAGAAGTTGGTCTAGATTATAACTTTGATCATTTAATGGAGGAAAATACATTAAAAGCACATCGTCTAGTAAAATCGGCAGAACAACAAGGGGATGTTACAGCGCTTGTTGAAGCACTATTATACAATTATTTTATTGAAGCAAAACGTATTGGTCAGGATAATGTATTAATCGATATTGCTGAGCAAGTAGGTTTGAATCGTGAAGAAGTTGCAAAGGTTCTTTCAAACGATGATTTTAAAACAGAGGTAGAGGCGGATATACAAGAAGGGCTACAACTGGGCGTACGAGGGGTACCGTTCTTTGTGTTAAATCGTAAGTACGGTATTTCTGGGGCACAACCTCAAGAAGTATTTGAAGAAACTTTACGTAAAGTTGCAGAAGAAGAAGGCTTACAACCAAGATTAAAGATGGTAGGCTCTGAAGATGGTGGAGTTTGTGCCGATGATAGTTGTAAATTTTAATGCTGTTGGAGAAAGGTAAGAAATAATAGAACCGATCTGACTATTACAACATTCGGGTAAGGACCTCGAAAAGGTTGGGTTCTCTTACAGAATACTCTTGAAACACGAAGAAGCTCTGGTAAGTTCATTTCACACTCCAAGCAACCTAACACATATGCTTTAATGGCTCATTACCAAAAGAGGATGGACCTTTGTTAAACGCATATTATGTGGCAAAGTTGATTGGAATGGAGACTGGGCGACTCCTTGGGGATTAGCGGCTCATCGGACGCCCCAGGAAGCTTTGCTCTGTGCGAAAGCGAAGCGTCAGCAACAAAATGTTTTATCTGTGCGAAAGCGAAGCGTCAGCAACAACAAAGCGCCCAGTCGGAATGGAAATCAACCTTACGTTATGGTGTAAATATTTTGAATAAACCGCATTTCAGTCAAAAGTCTGAGTCTACTAGCGTTGACTTTTTCCGCGAAATTTTTTAATATACTTATATATCTTGAATTCGAGATATTAAACTTTGATTTTAAGGGAGAATTTATATAATGAATGTATTAGTAGTAAAAGCAAACAACCGTCCAGATGGTATTTCAACAAAAATGTACGACACATTTATGGAAAATGTACAAGGTGTAGATGTAACGACTTTTGACGTATTCGCAGAAGATATGCCTTATTTCGGTCAAGATCTTTTCAATGCTTTTGGTAAAGTTCAAAACGGTGAAGCGTTAACTGACATTGAATCACGTCTTTTAGCAGCAAAACAAAAAGCTATGGATGCTTTAACTGCAGCTGATGTTGTTGTATTTGCTTTCCCACTTTGGAACTTAACAATCCCAGCGAAATTACAAACTTTCATCGACTATGTATTCCAAGCTGGTTTTACATTTAAATATAATGAAAACGGTCAATTAGAAGGCTTAATGGGTGACAAAAAAGTTGTGATCTTAAATGCTCGTGGTGGTTACTATTCTGCACCTGAAGCACAACCAATGGAAATGTCAGTTAACTATATCAAAAACGTTGTTAGCATGTTCGGTATGGAAATTATCGAAGAAGTTATCATTGAAGGTCATAACGCGTCACAAGATAAAGCGCAAGAAATTATTGCGAATGGCCTAGAAGCGGTTAAAAAAGTAGCTCAATCTTTACAAACTGTAAACGCATAATAAATTATTTTTTAATAAAAGTTCTCTCTAATTTGAGAGAACTTTTTTTTGTTTCTTTCATAGAGGTATGGTAATGGTAAGGAGGTTTGAAATATTGGTATTATGCGCTTATTCTTGATTTACATTTAATAACATCACGTTATGTGAAATGAATATGAAATAATATTAATCCATCATTTTCTAGTAAAGTGTTTTGCTATTCGTTTAAAAATACATACAATTAGGACTATTTGTTCAGTTAATAAAGCAATTAGTATAATATAATAGAAATCGTAGGAAAATATTAGATTTATAGGGAGGTTGTTTCATGAATAAGAAATTAATGACTAAATTCTTGGCAATGTTACTTGTTCTATTCGCAGTGTTACCATTTGGACTATCCGCGAATGCTGCATCAAACGATGTGACACGCGGGGATTACGTGAAAGAATTAGTAAAAAGCTTAAATGTAGAGCTAGGGGATGGTTCCAAAACTGCCTTCACTGACATCTCTAAGGAGTTAGCTCCGTATGTAGAAAAGGCAGTAGAATTGAATCTTATTAAAGGTAAAACGGCGACATTGTTTGGTCCAAATGATAAATTGACACGACAACAAGCATTTGTTATTTCTGCTCGTGGATTAGCCAAAGACAACGCCCCACTTTCTGTACTAGATAAGTTTAAAGATGCAAATCAAATTGCTACAACACATAAGCAAGATTTAGCAAATGCCGTTGCAGCAAACTTATTACAAGGCTTTGAGGATAACACAATTCGTCCTGGTGCCTATGTAACAACGGAGCAAATGCAAAGTATTATTAAACGCTTTGTAGCCGAATACAAATTATCAACATCTACAACTACAGTAGATCTTCAAATATTAGGAACAACAGATATTCATACAAACCTTGCGAATTACAATTATTTCTTAGATGCTGAATCAGCTGACGTAGGTTTAGCAAACACGGCTACATTAATTGAACAGGCTCGTACTGAGAACCCAAATACATTATTATTTGATAACGGTGATTTAATTCAAGGAACGCCACTAGGCTCTTATAAAGCATTAGAGAATCCTTTGAAGCCAGGTGAGGTTCATCCAGCTATTGCAGCACTAAATGCACTGAAATATGATGGAGGAACTTTAGGAAATCACGAGTTCAACTATGGTTTAAAGTTTTTAGATGAAGTATTAAATGATGCAAAATATCCAGTCGTAAATGCAAACACATACGACGCTAAAACAAAAAAGCGTATGTATACACCTTATGTAATTCTTAATAAAGAGGTTGTAGACAAAGCAGGTAAGAAGCACACGCTTAAAGTTGGTGTTACAGGAATTGTACCTACGAAAATTGTCGAGTGGGATGCTATTCATTTAGCAGGCAAAGTAGAAATGCAAGAACCGGTTGAAGCGGTGAAAGAAGTTGTACCAGAAATGCAAAAAGCAGGTGCAGACGTAATTGTAGTACTTTCACATTCAGGTATTGGTGAGGATACTTATGTAAAAGGTAACGAAAACGTTGGATACCAAATTTCTGAGATTAAAGGTGTCGACGCTTTAATTACAGGCCACTCTCATTTAACATTCCCAGGTGACTATAAAAATCTGAAAAATGTCGATCAAGAAAAAGGGACAATCAACGGTGTACCTACTGTAATGGCAGGAAGCTATGGTAGCTATCTTGGAGTCATTGATTTACAACTAGAACAACAAGGCTCTAAATGGGTTGTAAAGGATGGACAAGGTTCTATCCGTTCTATCAAGCAAGAAGGCCTAAAACCATCTAAAACAGTATTAAATGCAATTAAAGAAGCGCATGAAGGTACATTAAAGTATATTCGTCAGCCTGTTGGTGAGACAACTGCACCAATCCATAGCTACTTCTCAATGGTTCAAGATGATCCTTCTATTCAAATTGTGACACAAGCTCAAAAATGGTTTATTGAAAAAGAATTAAAAGGTACTGCTGATGAAAACACACCACTTCTTTCAGCTGGTGCACCTTTCAAAGCAGGCTCTCGTAATAACCCTGCAGATTACACAAACATTCCTGTAGGACCGCTTGCGATTAAAAATATGGCAGACATTTATTTTTATGATAATACTGTTGCAACGATTAAGGTAACAGGTGCACAAGCTATTGAATGGTTAGAAATGGCTGCTGGTATTTTTACAACAATTGATCCAAATCAAACGAAAGAACAAAATATTATTGACCCAGAGGCACGTTCTTACAATTTTGATGTATTAGATGGCTTAACCTATCAAATCGATGTAACATCACCAGCGAAATATGATAGTCGAGGTATTCTACTAGACGAAAAAGCAAATCGTATTAAAAACGTGGAATACAACGGTAAACCAATCGATCTAAAACAAGAATTTATCATCATTTCGAACAATTACCGCGTGGGTGGTTCTTATGGTGCCACATTTAAAAAGGCAGATGGCTCTAACTTAAAAAACTATGCTTATGAAAATCGCCAAGCTGTAATCGACTACATTATGACAAACAAAACAATTAATCCTGCTGCGGATAACAATTGGTCATTTGTACCGTTCCCAGCAAATACAAAAGTTATTTACAACTCTGCAAAGGATGCACAAAAAGTCATTCCTGCAGGCAGCAATATTGAATATTTAGGCGATACAGAAGGCGGCTTTGGTAAATATTTAATTAAGTAATAATGAAATGTTAAAAAGGAGAGTGCGTTGTTAAACGCTGCTCTCCTTTTTTTGTCGCTCAAATGCATGATAACGTGTTCCTTGAAATGTTAATAAGCCAAAGTCATCATCTGCAAGCTGTCCGTAATTACGACCATTCATTTTTAACTTATTTCAGCGGTTGTCCAAACATCCGCTGAAATAAGTTAAAGCCTCCGGCGGATGTCACTGAATCGGAAAGGAGTTCTTTGTGCAAGCACAAAGCCGATTCCGGACGCAATTATGCCAAGGCATAATTGATTTCTAGACGATCGCCACTTTGTACTTCAAACGTGACATAGTACGATGTATGAGCACTGGAGTTACCAGAACCCCCACTAGTATTAGACCGTTTTGTTACGACTTTAGCGGGTACTGTTAATACTGGTTCATTGTTGTTTTTCGACCATTGTAAGACACCTTTAATAATAGTAAATGCTATAAGACCGAACACGATAAAAAACATTATTGAAATAAAAGAATGTGCAAAAGAGAATTCATCAAACCCAACCATAAAAGTCCTCCGATCTACGAAATATTGTGCTTGAAGTTGTTATAAAGGATTTATTTCTAGATCCACCACAACATCAATTACATCACTAATTAAAACACCACCTGTTTTAGGAGAGTGTTATAAACTAAATTCAATCTGTGCCTTAGCATAGAATCCATGTACTTTTTGCGCCCATGGATTTACACTGTTCCCTGTATATACTGTTGTAAATACGATAGGATTCGTTAAATCTCCATGTATAGCAAACTTCTTACCTTCTAATTTCTTAATATATGTAGACGTAAATAAAATTTTTGGATAAATGTCCGCTATACAAGAAGCACATTACGATCAAAGTTTTCCTAGTAACAGCGATTGTGAATGATATTTTTACATCCTCCATTTGTTCAATATCTGACAAGGCTATTTCTGTAGTGTACGATTCAAATACACCATATATTTGGGATATCATCATATGTCGTACAGAAAAGCCAATAGTTGAATGACTAAAATCAAACGTTACTTTGGAAAAGCACCCTAAAACTGATCTTACACGAATGATAAATTAAACAATTCAGATATTCAATGATTTTTTGGGAAAAATGAGGGAATATTACATTGACGCGAGTTTATTTTGTGAATTTTTCAATGAAAGTCAGGTTAGTCGACATAACGTTATAAACGGTAACTTTTCTTTTACAAAGGGGATGCAACAATAGAAGTAGTCATAATAATAAAATCATGTGCATCCATATAGAAGTAAGTGGCCTATTTTTAAATAGTAAGCTACCATGGCTACTCTCTGATCGGGTGGCCATGGCTAATTTTTTATGTCATCATTTGCCTTTATATGATGTTGTGTCAAAAGGAAATGCCGAAGATGAAAACCAACTATAGTTACATTTAGTAATCAAATAATAAATAGTAAATAAATTACCTGTAGTAAATAAGTTACTTCAAATTTACTTTTTAAAAAATAATCGTTACAATAGAGTACATAAGAGGTGAAAAAAATGAGTGAGTCAAATTTATGTCCTCGTTTAGCTAAAGCAATGGATTTAATCGGAAAACGCTGGACAGGGCTGATTTTATATCAATTACTAGATGGACCACAGCGCTTTAACGAGATTGAAACTGCATTACCTGTAAGTGGCCGTTTATTATCCGAACGTTTAAAAGAGCTAGAAAAAGAAGGGCTTGTTGAAAGAAAAGTATATTCAGAGGTACCAGTGCGTGTTGAGTATTCTTTGACGGATAAAGGTTGGGCACTAGAAGGAGCAATCCGCAATATCGAATCGTGGGCAACGAGTTGGCTGTAAAAGTGTGAAGTCTATCTCGAAATTTCTGATGGATAGATAAACATTGGACATATGTAATACTAATGACCATGAATTTTCTTTATCCTATTCATCTTCTCTGCACGGAGAGTCTCGCTACTTGTTAAGGCGAGATAAAAATTACCCTTCATTTTACTTGTCAAATTAGGGTTCTAAATCCATACTAGTGTAGAGTAAGAAGGACGTTAGAAAGGAATTAGCTCTCATGACAAAAGAACAATGGGTGGCGGATTTAGCACAGAGCGTTAATCCAGCCAATATTAAGTTAGATGAATCATTACAGCAATATACTATGACAAAATTAGGCGGTAAAGCGGATGTTTTCGTTCTCGTTGAAACAGAGGAAGAGGCAGCAACAGTTATTCGCTATGCCCATAAGAATAATATACCTTTATTAATGTTAGGTAATGGATCTAATATGGTCGTTCGTGATGGCGGTCATCGAGGGATCGTTGTTACATTTTCATTTTTAGATGAGATTCGCATTAATGGTGACCATGTTTATGCGCAAAGCGGTGCACTTATTAAGGATGTATCGAAACTGGCTGCGGCAGCATCTTTAACAGGTTTTGAATTTGCATGTGGTATCCCAGGCTCAGTTGGTGGAGCGATGGCAATGAATGCAGGTGCATATGGCGGTGAAATTAAGGATATTATTATTTCATCGAAAGTGTTAACAAAAGAAGGCGAAATTTTAATACTATCGAAAGAAGATCTTGAACTTGGTTATCGTAAAAGTATCATTGCCAAGAAGGGCTATTATGTATTATCATCCGAATTTCAGTTAGCAAAAGGTGTGCAGGAAGAAATTGATGCAAAAATTGCTGATTTAACACTTCAGCGAGAATCTAAGCAGCCATTAGAATACCCATCTGCAGGGAGCGTTTTTAAACGCCCGCCTGGTCACTTTGCTGGCAAGCTTATTCAAGATAGTGGCTTACAAGGAAAAGGCGTTGGTGATGCAGAGGTATCAACGAAGCATGCAGGCTTTATTGTTAATAAAGGTAATGCAACGGCTACTGAATATATAGCGACAATTCAAATGGTACAACGAGAAGTTAAAGAAAAGTTTGGCATCGATTTAGAAACAGAAGTAAAAATCGTTGGTGACGACTTATAGGATACTACGCCCTTCGCTAATGGTGGAGGGCGTTTTTTGAGGAGTGAAACAGAAAATGAAGTTTATATCATGGAATGTTAATGGAATTCGAGCATGTTTAGGCAAAGGGTTTTTAGATTTCTTCAATCATGTAGATGCAGATTTTTTCTGTATTCAAGAAACAAAGTGTCAGGCTGAACAAGTGGAGATTTCTCTTGAGGGATATGAGCAATATTGGAATTATGCACAGAAGAAAGGTTATTCAGGTACAGCCATTTTTACAAAACATACCCCGCTTACAGTACGTTATGGCGTTGGTGAGGATGAATCGCAGGATGAGGGAAGAATTATTACACTAGAGTATGAAGATTTTTACTTAGTGAATGTTTATACCCCAAATTCACAGCGTGATTTAGCGAGATTACCTCTTCGTTTAAAATGGGAGGATCGATTAGCGCTATATTTAAAAGAGCTAGATTCCAAGAAACCTATAGTTTACTGTGGTGATTTAAATGTTGCACATATGGAAATTGATTTAAAAAATGCGAAGTCTAATGTCGGTAATTCAGGTTTTACATATGAAGAACGTGAAAAAATGACGGAGCTATTGGCAAGTGGTTTTGTGGATTCATTCCGCTATATGTATCCAGATACGACAGATCACTATACATGGTGGTCTTATATGAATAAAGTACGCGAGCGCAATATTGGATGGCGTATTGACTACTTTATTGTTTCTGAAAGACTAAAGAACAAAATTAATGTGGCAAGCATTCATTCACAGGTTATGGGCAGTGATCATTGCCCAATCGAATTACAGCTTGGTCAGTAATATCTATGAAAATAAAAAGGTCAATTAAAGTAGGGCTCTTCGGCAGAATAAGTGGTTGATTTCCGTTTCGACTGAGCGCTTTGTTGTTGCTATCGCTACGCTTTCGCACAGATAAAACAATTGTTGCTGTCGCTACGCTTTCGCACAGAGCAAAGCTTCCTAGGGGCGTCCGATGAGCCGCTTGGGTATAGTTTTTCAACAACATAAAAAATCGTATTTCTAAAAGGAAATACGATTTTTTTTATACTGCAACGCAATAAATAATCAATTATGCCTCGGCATAATTGTGTCTGGAATCGGCTTTGTTCTTAGGCCTGCACGAGGGGCGACACGATGTCGGTCATTTCGGTAATGCCACAGGACGTGGCGTTTTTACCGATGCAGGTCAGTTAGCCATTATCGCATGGATGCGATGATTTTAGGCTAACATCCTCTGGGAACTCCTTTCCGATTCCATGACATCCGCCGGAGGCTTTGGGCCAACAGATGTTTTTTGTGCGAAAGCGTAGTGCTAACGCAGCGTCAGCAGCACGATGTTGGTCACTCAGGCGTTTTCATAGGATGTGAAGTTCTTAGCCTGAGTTCCTCTATTCCAGCGGCGGTTTGGACACCCGCTGAAAAAAGTTAAATTTCAAACCTTTTAAAAGGATTTGAAAGCGGGTAAAAGAATATATTGCAAAAAGGGGGTTGAGATGTGAGAAAGTTTACATGGAAAAAGTGGCTACTGGCTATAGCAGGATTTTTAGCTGTAGTAGCTATTGTCGCATTTATCGGATTTACATGGTTTATGAATAAATCAAAACCAGTAATTGATGGAGAGCTTTCGCTGAGCGTGCTAGATGAAGATGTAACCGTCAAAAGGGATGACAAGGGGATCCCTCATATTTTTGCTAAGACAGATGCAGATTTGTATCGGGCACAAGGCTATGTTCAAGCACAAGATCGACTGTTTCAAATGGATTTGGCACGAAGACAAGCTAGTGGTCGTTTGTCGGAAATAATCGGTGAGGCAACTATTGATACTGACAAACATTTCCGAACGTTTAGCTTGCGTGATGCAGCTGAAAAATCATTATCTACCTATGATGCAGAAAGTAGACAGGTACTTGAGTGGTTTGCAGATGGCGTCAATGCTTTTATTGCACAGGCTAAGAAAAATAATACATTAAGCTATGAATTTGCATTACTAGGCTATGAACCGGAGGAATGGTCCGTTGTAGACTCTCTTACTATTGGTAAATATATGGCCTATGACTTAGGGGGTAATTGGAATACGCTTGCGTTCCGTCATTGGGCTTTACAAAACTTTGGTGAAGAAAAAGCTAAAGAATTATTTATAAAGTATCCTGAAAACGCTTCATCCATTATCAAGGCAAATAAAGAAAATCCGGTAGCCGTGGCAGGGCATTTTAAGACAGAACTGTTGCCAAATGAATTTAACGGCAGTAATAACTGGGTTGTATCGGGGAAGAAAACAAAAAACGGTACGCCAATTTTAGCAGATGATCCACATTTAGGATTGAGTACACCATCTATTTGGTATCAAATGCATCTACAATCTCCCGAGCAAAATGTGAGTGGCGTAATCTTTGCGGGTGTTCCGGGCATTATTTTAGGCCACAACGATAACATTGCATGGGGTGTAACGAATGTTGGACCTGATGTACAGGATCTATATATTGAAATACCAAATCCGAATAATCCAGCACAGTTCCGCTATGATGGTAAGTGGGAGCAAGCAGAGGTGCGTAATGAACCGATTAAGGTAAAGGACGGCGAAACAGTAGATTTTGAAGTCGTTGTCACACGTCACGGCCCAATCATGACAGATTTAGCTTTTAAAGATACTGAGCCTACAGCACAATTTTCGATGCAGTGGACGGCACTGCAACCAACGACAGAACTACGTGCAGTGCTAGGTTTTAATAAGTCAAAATCCTGGAGTGAATTTGAAAAAGCATTAGAGGATTTTAAGGCACCAGCTCAAAATTTTGTTTTTGCATCAAAGGATGGCACGATTGCCTATAAAGCGAATGGTCAAATTCCGATTCGAAAACAAGGGGATGGGCAATTGCCGGTACCGGGTGATTCTAGTGACTATGGGTGGGAGGGCTTTATTCCGTGGAATGAACTTCCGACTGTAGTAAACCCAGATGAAGGCTTTATTGCAACAGCGAATAATGAAGTTATTGGGGAAGAATATCCTTATCATATAACAGATTTCTGGGCACAGCCTTATCGTTTTGAACGGATTAAGGAAGTTTTAGCGGCGAATGACTCTTTAACAGTGGAAGACATGATGAATTTACAAATGGATCAGCATAACCTATATGCTCGTGAGTTTTTACCATATTTATTAACATCAATAAAAGCACAAGATCAGGATGGGAAATATAAAGATGTTATTAAATTATTAGAGAATTGGGATATGGTAGATGCAAAGGATTCAGGGGCGCCATTAGTGTTCCATACATTAATGGAAAAGTTACAGGAAGTGTTATTTAAGGATCAGATGCCAGATGATATGTATGAATTAATGTATGGGAAATTTAATATTACAGACCAGCTTTTACGTACAGCTTATGCTGGTAAGAATAGCCTATGGATTGATGAGCAGGGTGGAGTAGATGCAACAGTTTACAAGGCGTTAGAGCTCACTGTCGCACAAATAGAAGATCAATTCGGAAAAAACGTATCGAAATGGAAATGGGGTAACTTCCATCAGCTTACCTTTGACCATACATTAGGTAAAGCTTCGCCAATTCTTGCAGCATATTTTAATGCTAAAAAGGTTCCTATTGGTGGTTCAAAGGTTACTGTTCAGGCTGCTGATAATGACTTAGCTGGAAATGTTAATCACGGAGCATCATGGCGCTTTGTTGTAGATGTTGGTGATTTAAGTTCAGCCTATCATATCGTTGGTCCTGGACAGAGTGGACATGTAAAATCTGCTTGGTATCAAGATCAAGTAATGGATTGGGCTAATGGAGATTATCATCAAACGTTTGTGAGAAAAGAAGATATTAAAGGTAAAACGTTGCGCTTAAAAGCACAATAGGATGAGAGGCTATAAGAATCTATAGGTTTTTATATTAAGACAACATGGTTTCTCAGCAAAACGAGTGGTTGATTTCCGTTTCGACTGAGCGCTTTCCTGGGGGCGTCCGATGAGCCGCTTGGGCCAACATGATGTTGGTCACGAAGGCGTTATCACAGGATGTGATGCTTTTAGCCTTCGTTCCCCTATCTGCTCGCTCCAGGGTCTCATCTGTGACGCTGATCCCCGAGGAGTCGCTCAGTCTCCACTCCAATCAACCTCTTAGCATGGCATATTTATCTCCACTTTGTTTAATATGTCACCATAATTTCATTATCACAACAACATGCAAAGTTATCACATTGAAGTGATAGCTTTTTTGCTTTTATATTTATAAGTTAACAATTTAAATAAAGTATTTTTAAATTTGTGATATAAATCATTTACATTCAAATAATCGTTTGAATATGATGGGATATTATGTTATATTGAAAACAATCAAACAAACATTTGAATGAGGTGAGGAAATGCCAAAAGAAGTATGCGAGATAACACAGGTTCATGAAGAATCGGTCATTAAGGTACAACAGCAAATGCCAGATCTATCGGGAGTAGCTAAATTTTTAAAGGCATTATCTGATGAAACAAGACTTAAAATTACGTATGCCTTAACGGTTGAAGATGAATTATGTGTTTGTGATGTTGCCTCTATAATCGGCTCGTCAGTAGCAACAGCATCGCATCATTTACGTTATTTGAAAGATAATAATTTAGCGAAGTCATATCGTAAAGGAAAGCAAATGTATTACTCTTTAGCTGATGAGCATGTGTATCAAATTGTAACGGTTGCCTACGAACATGTGAAAGAGGGGATTGCAAATGGTAGCGACACCAACTAAACAAGAATATAGGTTGCAAAACTTATCCTGTGCCAGCTGTGCAGCAAAGTTCGAAAAAAACGTGAAGGCTATTCCAGAGGTACAGGATGCACAAGTGAATTTTGGTGCTTCTAAAATAACAGTTATTGGTGATATTGATGTTGATCAACTTGAAGAAGCAGGTGCCTTCGATGGCATAAAAATATCCCAATCAACGGCAAGAACAATTGAAAAATCAACACCTTTTTATCGAAAAACAGAAAATGTATTAGCTGGAATCTCTTTGTTATTCGTAGTGCTTGGATATATGTTTGGAACAATGCGTGGTGAAACGGATTCGCTAACTATTGGGATGTTTATTATCGCGATTCTAGTTGGAGGAATTGGGATTTTTAAAACTGGCTTCCGCAATCTAGCACGCTTTGAATTTGATATGAAGACGCTGATGACTATTGCAGTAATAGGTGCAGCCATTATTGGGGAATGGGAAGAAGCGGCCGTTGTTGTCTTTTTATTCGCAGTAAGTGAAGTGCTTGAGGCGTATTCAATGGATAAAGCACGTCAATCGATTCGTCAGCTAATGGATATAGCTCCACCAACAGCGACGATAAAACGTGCACATGGCGAACATTTCCATGAGATGGAGCTGCCTACTGAGAAGATTGAAATTGGTGACATTTTAATCGTTAAACCTGGTCAGAAGATTGCTATGGACGGAATAGTAATTAGTGGATTGTCAGCAGTGAATCAGGCAGCGATTACAGGCGAATCTATTCCGGTCAGTAAAACAGTCGATGACGAAGTATTTGCAGGAACTCTGAATGAAGAAGGGGCCTTAGAGGTTCGTGTGACAAAGCGAGTTGAGGACACAACAATTGCCAAGATCATTCATCTTGTTGAAGAAGCACAGGCAGAAAAAGCACCTTCGCAACAATTCGTTGATCGCTTTGCGAAATACTACACACCTGCAATTATGCTTGTTGCTTTACTTGTAGCGGTTCTACCACCTTTATTTATAGGTGATTGGCAACATTGGATTTACCAAGGATTGGCGGTCCTCGTTGTAGGGTGTCCATGTGCATTAGTCGTGTCTACACCAGTGGCTATTGTTACGGCAATCGGGAACGCTGCTAGACAAGGTGTTCTTATTAAAGGCGGTATTCATTTAGAGCAGCTTGGTCATATTGAAGCAATAGCATTTGATAAAACAGGTACACTTACAAAAGGTCAACCTGCTGTAACGGATATTTTCCCATCGCAGGAGATGTCTGAGGATTATGTTTTACAGCTAGTAGCGGCTGTTGAAAAGCAATCACAGCATCCATTAGCTAAAGCTATTTTGCAGGCATTGCATGAAAAAGATTTGACAGAGTTTATACCAACAGACTTTCAATCCGTAACAGGGAAGGGTGCCTATGCAACGGTCGACGGTCAAACAATCTATGTAGGAAGCTTAAAATGGATAGCTACATTAACGACTGTTGATGAAATGATAAAAGAACAGGTTCATAAACTTCAACAACAGGGTAAAACGGTTGTAGCAGCTGTTAGTAATGATCGGTTTATAGGGATGATTGGTATTGCTGATCAATTACGTCAAGAAAGTAAAGATGTCTTAAATAAATTAAATGGTTTAAAAGTGAAGCATAAAGTTATGCTAACAGGTGATGCAGAACCAACAGCACAGGCAATTGCAACCTCTTTAAATATGACAGATGTGAGAGCAAGTTTATTACCAGCAGAAAAATTAATGGCCATTAAAGATTTACGTGCACAGTTTGGTGCAGTGGCGATGGTAGGAGATGGTGTCAATGATGCACCTGCACTTGCCTCAGCTGATGTTGGTATTGCAATGGGAGGTGCTGGCACGGATGCAGCGCTGGAAACTGCGGATATCGCATTGATGAGCGACGATTTAACGAAACTGCCTTATACAATTGGTTTAAGTAGAAAAACATTACGTATCATTAAAGAGAACATTATATTTGCCCTAGCCCTAAAATTAGTTGCCCTGTTACTTGTTATCCCAGGTTGGCTAACATTATGGATTGCAATCTTTGCAGATATGGGTGCTACACTTCTAGTTGTGTTGAACTCATTACGATTAATCAAATCTAAGAAATGGTAAATAAGATATAATCCAGTGGAAGTGTGTAGAAAAAAAGTCATTCTGAGGAGCTAGTGATATTAATTGATATAGATGTTACTAGCGATTCTTGAAAAAAAACTTTGTTAACGCTATTATGGTTTCAGGAATAATGTAACAATTAAATATAAATGAGGCGAAGGTTTGAATATGTCAGATCCTATTTTAGTAAATGTTACAGAGGAAATTGTACGTGGTTTAGTAAGTTTTCTACTACGAGGACCGGAATATCAAACATTTTGTAAATGTGAAATCTGTGAACTTGACGCAGTGGCACTTACACTGAATGCATTGCCTAGTAAGTATGTTACATCTATGGAATCCCGAGATGAAGCATTTAAAATGATGAATACTCCTGAAAATATCGAACGAATCAATAAAGAGATTATTCATGCATTACATGTGGTAAATAAGTATCCTCGACATAAGGTGGAGCCGACTTCTATATGAAGTTGGCTTTTCACGTTTTTGAAAAACAAAATGGTCAAGGAAATCTTAGTGAATGATGTGATGCATTATATGAGGGTGATTTCCGTTCCAGGCTACTCGCTTTGTCGCTGACGCTTCGCTTTCGCGCAGATAAAACCCTTTTGCTGCCGCTACAATTTCGCACTTTAAACATTTGTTGCTGAAGTTTCGTTTTATCGTTATAAATTAGAATGTCATGCTAGAAGATACATTCTAAGTGAAGTGGTTGATTGTAGTGGAGACTGGGTGACTCCTTGGGGATTAGCGATAGAGGAACGAAGGCTAAGAGCATCACATCCTGTGATAACGCCTTCGTGACCAACATCGGTGCTGCTGACGCTGCGTTAGCACTACGCTTTCGCGCAAAAAACATCTGTTGGCCCGAGACCCTGGAGCGAGCAACGAGAGTGAAGCGGCTCATCGGACGCCCCCAGGAAAGCACCCAGTCGGAACGGAAATCACCCCCTTGCTTTGCCGAAAAGCATACTTTATTTAAAATGATACCTTAATTTCATTGACACAAATTTTCCAACTACATGGGGGCCAACGTATGAAGTTGATTCTTTTTATGTTGCACATGTATTGTTTTTCTGGCATATGTATTTTCAGTTAACTTTTAAGGCAAGCTTGTAGTAAACTAGAGAGTAAGAAAAGGAAAGAGAGGGAATAGGATATGCCAACACCTAGTATGGAGGACCATATCGAACAAATATATTTATTAATCACTAATAAAGGGTATGCTCGTGTGTCTGACATTGCTGAAGCATTATCTGTTCTTCCTTCTTCTGTTACAAAAATGGTTCAAAAATTAGATAAAGATGGTTATTTAGTTTATGAAAAATACCGTGGCCTTACATTGACACCTAAAGGAGAAAAGCTAGGGAAACGTCTTGTACAGCGCCATGAGCTTCTAGAGCAATTTTTGCGAATCATTGGTGTAGATGAAGAGCGAATTTACAATGATGTAGAAGGTATTGAACATCATTTAAGTTGGAATTCAATTGATCGAATTGCGGATCTTGTGCAGGTAATGGAAGAAAATCCGGACATCGCGAAAAAACTAGAGGCATCTAAAACACATCATAACTTTTAACTTCTATCAGCGAATGTTTTTTGTAGCGAAAGCAAAGCGACAGCTACAGATGTTTTTTGTAGCGAAAGCAAAGCGACAGCTACAGATGTTAAAGCCTTCGGCGGATAAGTTTTTTTGCGAAAATGATGGTAAGAGGGAAAGGAAGACAATATGAACGAATTAAAATCAGGTGAAGTTGTTACATTAACTGTATTAGAGCAACAAGCATCGAAATGGATCTTAACAAATGGAGTTGACGAACTGCCTTTAAATGCTTCAGAGGTGACAGAGCCACTTTCAGTAGGTGACCGCCTTGAAGTATTTTTATTTGCGGATCGTCGTGGCGATTTAGCGGCTACAACAGCTATCCCATCTTTCGTACAAGGGGAATATGGCTGGGCTCGTGTTCTAAAAGTAGTCGAGCATGAAGGGGCTTTTGTAGATATCGGTACTTCACGCGAGGTGCTAGTGAAAGCTGAAGATTTACCTGCAATACAAGAACTTTGGCCAGCACCAGGCGACCATTTATTTATGACATTGCGCACAGATCGCAATGGTGATTTATTTGGACGATTGGCAACTGAAGAAAAAATTTTGGAATTATATGAAGGTGCATTTGAAGACATGCACAATAAAAACATTAAGGCACGTCCATATCGTTTATTACCAGTTGGCTCATTTTTATTAGGTGTAGAAGTTCCGTACCGTATTTTTGTCCATGAATCAGAACGTAATGAAGAACCTCGTCTTGGACAAGATGTTGTTGTTCGTATTATTGATGTAAAAGATGAGGGTTCGATGAATGGTTCACTTTTACCACGTAAGCATGAGCGTATTTCAGGTGATGCGCAAAAAATATTAAATTATCTACAAGAGGTAGGGGGAAGAATGCCATTTGGCGATAAATCCTCACCTGATGAAGTTCAAGAAATGTTTAACATGAGTAAAGGTGCATTTAAACGAGCGTTAGGTACACTTATGAAAGCTGGTAAAGTGAAACAGCAGGACGGTTGGACAGAGGAAATTTAACTTCTTTCAGCACATGTTTCATGTAGCGAAAGCATAACGACAGGTACAGAAGTCTCCCACCTCTACAGTTGGTGAGAAGAATGGGTTTTAAGTCACTTTTCAGCGGGTGTCCAAACATCAGCTGAAATAGAGGAACTCAGTCTAAGAACGCCACGTCCTGTGGCATTACCGAAATGACCGACATCGTGTCGGCCCTCGTGCAGGCCTAAGCACAAAGCCGATTCCGGACGCAATTATGTCGAGGCATAATTGATTGTAGGAGACATTCGTCTAACTAAGATAGAATGAACGACTACTAAATAAAATTAAAGAAAATGACGAGAGCCACTTTGAAACCTTCTCGTCTTTTTTTCGTACTAATTATTGTTTACTAATGGATTGGCAAACATTATACAGGCCAAATGAGTTTTCTAACGAAAGGGGTCACACAATTTGAAAAAAATGTGGATAAAAATACTAACTGCGACTATATTAGTGTTTGGCGTGATGGCACCAGCAACAGGTTTTGCAGCTGATAATACGCCACCTAAAGCAATTGATGAAAAATTAGGAGCACCAATCGTCGTATATGGTGCAAACTTATCTGAGGCTGAAAAAGAGTCTGTTAAAAAGTCATTAAAAGTGAACGAAGAGCCTGAAGTTGAAGAAATAACAGTATCAGGTCAAGACTTAGCTAAATATATTAAAGATAGTAATTCAAGTTCTCGTATGTATTCTTCTGCCAAAATTACGCGTAAAAATGCAGGAGAAGGTTTAGTTATTGAAATTGTTACACCATCAAATATTACACAGGTTACGTCTGAAATGTATGCAAATGCCATGCTAACTGCAGGTATTGAAGATGCAACAGTACAGGTGGCTGCACCTAAAGCAGTAACAGGTCATTCAGCGCTTGTGGGAATATACAAAGCATACGAAGTAACAACAGGTGAAAAGCTTGATACTGAGCGTACAGATGTTGCAAATGACGAACTATCAGTAGCAACTACTCTTACGCAATCAGCAGGAGTGGACGATGCCAAGGTTGCAGAGTTACTAACAGAAATCAAAAAAGAAATTGCAGAATCAAAGCCAGCAACTAAAGAAGAGGTTGAAAAGATTGTGCAAGAGCAATTAAACAAGCTTGAAATTAATTTAAGTGATAAGGACCGTCAATTGCTAGTTGATTTGATGAACAAAATTAGTAAACTAGACATTGATTTTGGTAAATGGTCTAAACAATTAGACGATATTAGCAGTACCATTAAAGAAAAATTTGGATCACTAATGGAAGATACAGGATTCTGGGGAAGTGTGAAAAATTTCTTTGTTAATTTAAAGGATACAATCGCATCATGGTTTAGTTAATTCATAGAAAAGAATCTGCAACACTCTCTCCCGATTACTAGAGAAAGTGGCAGATTCTTTTATTTTTCAGGGATGAGACTTTTTTAAGTGCTATCCGCCAGCTTTGTAAAAATATAAAAAGCTATGTTACTATGATAAAAAGGAGTGGTGAGAAATGGAATTTCAATTACAACAGCTAGCGGAACAAAAGTATGCTTTTGTTTATGAGCAAGAAGGGGAAAGATTAGCGGAAATTACATGGCAGCAAAAGGGTCAAGTAATGGTAATGGATCACACATATGTATCAGATAAGCTCCGTGGCCAAGGTGTGGCCAAAAAATTGTTGGATCATGCAGCAACTTATGCACGTGAGCAAGGTTATAAAATGGAAGCGGTTTGCTCGTATGTAGTTGCAGCATTTGAAAAATCTAATGCTTACGATGATGTAAAACAATAAAGTAAAACTTTAATCAGTGGGGGATTTTTTATCCCCAATGATTATTAGTCTTCACCAATCGGGCGTTTACGGGCAGTTTTAATCCCACCTTACTTCTTTAATTTTGCTAATTATATGGTGAAACCTACTGCCTTTTAACTTCTTTCAGTAAATGTTTTTGTAAAACATTTACTGAAAGAAGTTAAAGCCTCCGGGGGATGTCACAGAATCGGAAAGGAGTTCACATAGGATGTTAGCCTAAAGTCAGCGCATCCATGCGATAACGACTAACTGACCTGCATTGTGCCGCTGCCGCTACGCTTTCGCGCAAAAAACATCTGTTGCTGCCGCTACGTTAGCA
>NZ_JBHJTF010000006.1:148264-183437 GCF_042267565.1 Lysinibacillus sp. NPDC056232
GCACTGCGCTTTCGCACAAAAAACATCTGTTGCTGCCGCTACGTTAGCACTGCGCTTTCGCACAAAAAACATCTGTTGCTGCCGCTACGTTAGCACTGCGCTTTCGCACAAAAAACATCTGTTGCTGCCGCTACGTTAGCACTACGCTTTCGCACAAAAAACATTTGCAGGTCTAAGCACAAAGCCGATTCCGGAGGCATAATTGAATTTTTGTAAATCATCCGTGCCGCTCCTTACAGTAAAATACTATAAATTAGTATTGTTAAGATGCCTGCTCCACCTACTAATGAAGCCATGTCTACCCAATCATATAATGAATCTAGATCTTTCATGATAATCACCCTCCTATTATTAGTATTAATTCATTAATTCCCTTTACTTGTCCTTTATAATCATAAAAAGTTACAAAAATATTGTAATATATGAAAAAAAATTTTTACCATAAAATTTTGTAGAAGTATGATTAGCTATGTCTATAAAAATATAGGCGTACTAGGAAATATCTTTATATAATGGAAGCAAAGGGGAATAAATGACTACTCTCTTTTTATATATGCTGTAATGTATATAAAAATTATGTTTAGTCCTCAAAAAATAGGGAAAAGATATAATATAGAGCCAGTTTCTATATTTTTGGGAGGGATTTATAATGGCAAAACGTAAAGGATCAGGTGTTGTGCTAGTAGGGTTAACTTTAGCAGCATCTTATTTAAGTAAAAAAGAAAACCGTGATAAAGCATTAAGTATGCTTAATAGTGCAAAATCTAAATTAACATCTTATTTGAATACAACGAATATGGAGATGCACGAAAACATTACAGAGCGTATATCTACTGAAGTGGCGACAGAAGCCGGAACATCTCCAACAAAAATAGCTTCAAATGAAATGGTTGCTGAAGGTGGAGGGCATACAGGTATCAATTATTTCAATGGAGAAATTCAGGAACAAGAGAAATAACAACAAAACCTTCTCATTTTACGTGAGAAGGTTTTGTTTGTGTACATATGATGATCGTTGCAAATACTAATAATACAATTCCGGTAAATATAAAGCCGCTGACAATACCTAGTGAGAGCCATCCGAGCAGTGAAGAACCTAAGACAACTCCTAGTGAGAAGAAAGCATAAAAATATCCATAGGCTTTTCCACGGATTTCAGCAGTCGTGGAGTCTATTAAAAGGGAATTTACTGATGGGAATAAGAAGCCAAACCCGATACCGTAGCAGGACATTGCAATATAAAGTAATGTACTTGAATCCGCCTGACTTATTAATAATTGGCTGATCCCCATTAAACCTATACCAAATGATAATGTTTTAATTGGGGCAACCTTATCGAAAATACGGTTAGTCGGTAAAATAAACACGAGTACAGCAATAAATCCAAATGTACTCATCAAAGTCCCGCTTAAACGTGAATCAAAGCCTAAAGATTGTACTTTTAGAGGAAGGAGATAGGCAATAACCCCTTGAGAAAACATTAAAAAGAATGCACTAGTGAAGGCTTTTAATGCACCTATATTTTTAAAAAGTACATAAAAAGGAATGTTTGCAGTCGGAGCAGACTTTTCTTTTTTTACTTGATTTGATTTTAGCAAAAAGAAGGCAAGTATCCCCAATGAGAGCATAAAGCCTGCTGTTATATTAAAAACGAATGGTACGCTAGTACGACTCGCTAAAATTCCACTAAATGCAGGGCCAATTATTGCGGCGATGCCAACAAATGCTCCAGAGATAGCACTACCCTTACCTCTTTTTTCTTGCTCAGTTGCATTTGCTAAAAATGTGAAAGCAGCGGGAACGATAAAGCCCGCAACCAATCCATGTACAAAGCGGACTACTAATAGAACAATAGGATCTTCTACTAAATTATAAAGTGAAAGTGAAAGACCTGTTGTTAAAAGACCTAGGATTAAAATAATGAATGGTCCCTTACGATCTGTTAATAAACCAGAGATAATATTACCAAATGTATTGGAAAGGGAATACATACCTACTGCTAGGCCGGTAATGAAGGCTGATGCCCCTAAGGATTCAGCATATGTACTCATGACAGGGAGTTGGGTAAATAAGTCGAAAAATGAAAAGAATATAATCAAATAGATAAGCTTCTTCATAGTTCCTCCAATAGAAAATTGTATAAGTGAGAATGAATATCACTCTTATTATACCATTTTCAATAAAAAAGAACGCCCCATAAGTTTTTTGACTTAATGAGGCGTTCCTGAATTATGAAAATTAAGCTTTAGCAACTTCTTTTTTCATTGTTTTGTTTTTAGCAAGATTTACGTGCCAAGAAAGTGCTTCCTCTAAAATATGAGGTGTTTGATGGCCGCCAGTTGCTTCTAGAGCACGGTTATAGTAATCCCAAAGTTGTTCTTTGTAATCTGGGTGTGCACAGTTTTCGATAATTAATGGCACACGCTCTTGTGGTGCAAGACCACGTAAGTCAGCAATACCTTGCTCAGTTACGATTACATCGACATCATGTTCAGTGTGGTCTACGTGAGAAACCATTGGCACGATTGAAGAGATAGCGCCGCCTTTTGCGTATGATTTAGTAACGAAAATACCTAGGCGTGCGTTACGTGCAAAGTCACCTGAACCACCGATACCGTTCATCATACGAGTACCAGATACGTGTGTTGAGTTTACGTTTCCATAGATATCTAATTCAAGAGCAGTGTTGATTGAGATTAGGCCCAAACGACGGATAAGCTCTGGGTGGTTAGAAATTTCTTGTGGACGTAAGCAAATTTTATCAGCATATTTCTCTAGGTTGCCGTAAACTTTTTTCTGTAATTCTTCAGTCAGTGTAATTGAAGTAGCTGCTGCAAATTTAACTTTACCAGCATCAATTAAGTTGAATACAGCATCTTGAAGTACTTCAGAAGCAACAACTAAATCTTCAAATTCTGAATTTGCGAAGCCGTCAAGTACAGCGTTTGCAACAGAACCTACACCAGATTGTAATGGCATTAATTGTTTTGTTAAGCGACCAGCTTTAATTTCATCGCTGAAGAAGTCTAATAAAATGTTCGCCATTTTTTGTGTTTCTTCATCTGGTGGAACGATTAATGAAGGAGCATCTGGCTCTTCAGAAATAACAATCGCTTTAATTTTAGCTGGATCTACTTTAATACCGATGTCACCAATGCGTTGCATAGCATCAGTCATTGGGATTGCTTCACGTTGACCTTGTTCACCTGGTACATAGATATCATGGATACCTACTAACGCTTCTGGGTGAGAGATATTTAATTCGATAATAATATTCTCAGCGTATTCAGCGAAGACTGGTGAGTTACCAACAGAGTTTGTTGGGATAATAAATCCATCTTCTGTAATAGCAACAGCTTCAAGGATTAAATATTTAATTGGTCCAATAATTCCTTGACGAACTAATTCAGCATTATGCGAAAGATGAGCGTCTACATATAGGACATCACCAGAGTTAATTAAATTACGGATCGTTGCATCCCCTTGGAATGGTCCACGTTTGCGGATAACACCAGCATCAGCTAAGTATTTATCTACTTCAGGTCCTAAAGAAGCCCCTGTATATACATCAATTTTAAATTTTTCGTTTTTAGCGCGCTCTACTAAAGCCATAGGAACAACTTTCGCGTCCCCCGCACGAGTGAATCCACTCATACCAACTACATCACCGTCAGAAATCAGTGCTGCAGCTTCTTCAGCAGTAACAATTTTACTTTCAAGTTCTTTTAAGCCTAGGCGTTTTTGAACAATTGCATCCATTAAAAAATCCTCCCCTAAAAAGTTTGATGGAAACCGATTACAAAACTAGAAAAAACGTGTAAGAATTTTCTGTTTATTTAGTTGTAGTATGACACCAACCATTTGAATAATACTATCACCAAATTGTCACAATTACTTTAGAAATAGCATTAAATTGAGTAAAAAGAGGAAAAATGAGCATAAAAACGAATTTTCGACAGAGAAAACGTTTTAATGTAGAGCTACAAAGGAAATTTTCTAAAAATAAAAGATTAAATAACATAATGGGGGGTGATTTTCGTTCCAACTGTGCGCTTTGTAGCTGCCGCTTTGCTTTCGCGCAGAGCTTCCTGGGTGCGTCTGATGAGCTTTAACGTGTCATCCTAAACTGTTGGTGATGTGCAGTAAGAAAAAAGTACAGCGAACAATAAAAATGCTCGCTGTACTTATAAAAGATTAGAAACCTAAAGAACGACGGAAGTAACTTGCGTAGCGTTGGCTAACTGGAATGCGAGTACCGTCTTTCATAATTAATAAAAACGTTGAATGAGAATCTGGTTGAATTTCATCAATGTAGTCAATGTTAACGATATAAGAGCGGTGACAACGTATAAATGAGTCAGGTGCTAAAAATAGCTCAAGATCACTTAGATTTAAGCGGTGATAACCTTCACGACTCATTGTTTTAACAAATGTTTTTCGAAGCTGTGTTTCAAGATAAATAACTTGATCATGTTTGATTGGGTACCAGCAGTCATCAATTTTAATAGTAATATAGTTCGTTAAAAATGCTGATGGCTTTTGTGGGAAGATTGCAGTGATAGCACCCGTAGTTTCGCCTTCCTCCATTAAAGGAATACTCATGCCATAATATGCTACTCCAAATACATCAGGCTCAATGTAAGAACTAATCTTTTGCCCGTAGTTTAACGCTTTATGAGCCGCTGAACCTTCTTTAATTGGGTCGCCAGGTTTGATTTTTAAATCAACTTTTTTGCTTGCTTGGTAGTACAAGTATTCGTTTGTATCGGAGATTGCAATGGAAGTATTCTCAGGGAAGAACTCCTTAATAATCTCCATAATTTCTTCTATTTGTTTTGGATCCACTATAAACACCTCGTCTAAACTTTTAAAAATAGTATTATCATCTATTTTACTACATATTCGTATAAATTATATAGAGAAGATTTCGGAATAAAAAAGAGAAATGTCGATTGATGAAAAATATAGGTGCGAAATGCCATTACATAATTTGTAACAAATTTTAAATAATTACTAATTCAATTTGATATATATATGGTAAAATTTAATTGTGCGAAATAAGTTTACGAGGTTTCAACTGTGTATATATGATAAATTAGAACTAGTGTGAAAGACAAAATGTGGTTGAAAGGAAATCGCAGAATATGGTAAAATTCACTGTATAGTCTAATTTTTTTTGTAACGGGTGGTATAGTTGGGTTATTTTTTTAGTTATATTCATTATATAATATGTGAAATATGACTCAATTCGTACAATTAATAAGGAAATACTATTTTCTTATTTTGAAATAAGTAGATTGGTGTCAAGAATTGTAAAAGCAATTCGTGCAATCTGAGGAAAGATGGGGAAGATTATGCAACTACATCAACATTCTATGTCAGAAACGATATCCAAAAGATACTTTCAGGAAATCGATAGTATTAACCAATACATCGGTGTAGAAGAATTTTTTAATATTGAGTCGAAATTAATATTTGAAATTTACCATTTAGAATCTGCGAAGGCTAAGAAATCTTTGCATAAATTAATTGATATTCTTTCAATACGTTTTGGCAAACAAGTCATTAAAATTGTTCGAAGTTATTTTTCTGTTTTGTCGTCAATTGTTGCACGTAAATTGCTAGACAATCAAGTTCCTTCGAAAAAGGCTTTTGCTTTTAACATTGCTTGTAATGATATGATTGAAAATCAAATGAAAGATGCGGAATTTTTACAATTCGCGGATGATTTAATTGATTTTTTTGTCTACTTTATCGCAGATCGCAAGCAACCGACTTTCCGTCACCAGACCGTTAATAAAGTAATAATGTATATAAATGATGAATTGGAAAATGACTTAACAGTGGAAAGCATCGCAAATAATTTTCATATAAGTACTAGTCACTTATCACGTATTTTTAGAGAGCATGTTGGTATTACGCTAGTTGAATATCTAAATGTTCGTCGAGTAGAAGAGTCACAGTACTACCTTAGACATACTAATAAAAGTATAACTTCTATTTCAGATCAATTCCATTTTTGTAATCAAAGCTATTTTACCCGCATCTTTAAAAAATATACGGGGGTAACGCCCAAACATTTCCGAGACGAGCTACATCATGAGTTTTATCGTTTTGAGATGGCGGAATCAGAGCTTCAAAACGTTTAAAGTCATAAGAAGATTAATAAATAGATGCGACGTCTTAGCGATGCTATAGCTCGCATCTTTTTTTATGCTATCAATGACAATGGAATTAGTAGCACTTGCTATTTGATAAAAATAGGACCTATAATGTATACTTCATTTTAGTTGATAAATAATAGTAGGTGGAAAAATGAAAAATTTGAAGCTGTTCTCAATGCTTGGACTTGTCGTTTTTGTTCTTAGTGGCTGTCAAGCTGTGCAAAACAAAGAAGGTTTTTTCTATAGTATCTTTGTAAAACCTATGGAATTTTTATTGGAATTTTTCGGTAATACTATTTTTTCAGGTAGCTATGGTTTAGCAATCATCGCTATTACGGTTCTTATTCGTTTAATTTTAATGCCGATTATGTTAAAAAATTATCGTTCGCAACAAAAGATGAAAACGAAAATGGATGCGTTTAAGCCTGAAATGGAAGCTGTTCAGAAAAAGATGAAGGAAGCAAAGACAAAAGAAGAGCAAACGCAGTATCAACAAGAAATGATGGCATTATATCAAAAACATGGTATCAATCCACTCAACATGGGCTGTTTACCAATGTTAATTCAAATGCCAATTATCATGGGTCTTTATTTCTCTATTTTATATTCTACAGATGTGAAAGCACATGATTTTTTATGGTTTAAATTAGGTTCACCTGATATTGCTATGACAATTGTCGCTGGTCTTGTTTATTTAGTTCAAGCACGTGTATCATTATGGACAGTACCAGAGCAACAAAAAGCACAAATGAAAATGTTTATTTATATTTCACCAATTATGATTGTCTTTATCTCGATGTCATCTATGGCGGCCCTACCACTTTATTGGTCAGTCAGCGGTGCATTATTGATTATTCAAACATATATCGGTAGAAAATTCTATTCGGAACATCCGGAAAAAATAAACTCATAAAATAATTTTGTCGAGGCGCCTATGTAGCCTCGATTTTTTTTAGGAGGACAGTAAGATGAATATAAAGTGGCTATCATCGATTCTAGTCGCGATTTTTAGTGTTGCGGCTATCGTATTTATTATCATGGGTAACTTTAACTTTGCGGTATTTGCAATGACGATTATGTTTGCTGTATCGAATGGATTTAGGGCGAAAAGTTTCAAAGAGCAAGGTTATATAAAAGAAGCAAAATGGATGAAGTACATGGCAATCTTTTTCTCAATTGCTTCTCTAGTAGTGTTTATTATTATTCTCACAGACTAACAGATTAATTTTAAAATCATTGGTGAAAATCTACACCCTAAATTGTGAACAGTGCTAAAATGAGACTATACCAATATAGTACAAAATAGTATCGGTACTTACTAGGACTGTTCTTTCTAAATTCTTTGAAAGAGGATACTTACCATGTAGTACTGGATAACTTAAAAGGGGTAAAAAATAGTGAAAAAGAAACGTTTACCACTCATTCTGGGTGCTTTAATCTCAGTGGTGCTTATTGTATCTATTTTCGTAGTATATAACTATAAAAATAAACAGATAAGTAATGCATCAGATGAACAGGAACAACAAACAGCAGAACCGACTAAAAAAGATTTACCAGTAAAAGAAGAGCCGAAAAAGACAGCGGATAATCCTGTGAAGCCTGAGCAGAAGCTAGATGAAAATGGCTATGTACCAAATCAAACATTACCAACTGAGCCGACATATATTAAAGGGATTTTATTAGCGAATAAAATATATCCGCTACCATCTACCTTTGCGCCTGAAGAAAGTCCTGAGGCACGTCAAGCTCTAAATAAAATGTTTGCTGCAGCAAAACAACAAGGTTTTGATCTAGTAGCTTTTAGCGGCTATCGATCTTTTGACTATCAAACAACATTATATAATAACTATGTTAACCGTGATGGGCAAGCTGCCGCTGATCGCTATAGTGCTCGCCCGGGTTATTCTGAGCATCAAACCGGTTTGGCCTTTGATATAGGGGAGCGCGGTAAAGATAAATTATGGCTAACTGAAGAATTTGGTGAAACACCAGCAGGCCAATGGTTATTTACACATGCTCAAGACTACGGCTTTATTTTACGATTCCCCCAAAATAAAGAAGACATCACAGGTTATATGTATGAGTCATGGCACTACCGTTATGTTGGTGTGGATATAGCAAAAGATATTAAAAAACAAAATAGTACGCTAGAAGAATATTTAGGTGTGAAATAAAAAAAGGGAAGAGAGTTAGTTCGTAATTGACGAACTAGCTCTCTTCCTTTTCTGCATTCTACAAGATAGGTGTTAATAAGCGTGAAATGGATTCTTTAAATTTAATTAGTGTGGAACGATTTTTGTACATTTCCCAAGTTAATTCAGTGCAATCAAAAATATCCTTTTCAAACACCTCAGCAAGCTGATGTGAAATCGTTGAGTCATAAATAAAGGCATTTACTTCAAAATTTAAACTGAAACTTCGTACGTCAAGGTTTGCCGTTCCGACTGTAGATGCTTCATCGTCAATAATAATTGCTTTAGCATGAATAAAGCCCTTTTCATAAATATAAACTTTTGCTCCTGCACGCAATAATTGCCCTACGTATGAGTATGTAGCCCAATAAACAAACATATGGTCAGGCTTATTTGGAATCATGATCCTTACATCAATGCCTGAAAGCGTTGCAATTTTAATAGCTTCTAAAAAACTAGCATCTGGTATGAAATATGGCGTTTGGATATATATATATTTTTTTGCCATATTGATAAGCTTTAAATAACCAATTTTAATTTGTTCCCATTCAGAGTCAGGGCCGCTAGACACGATTTGTAAGCCCACATCACCTTTTTTCGGAATAGCAGGGAAGTAACGGTCCGAATAACCCATTTTCTGTTGTGCGCAAGCTTGATTCCAATCAAGTAAAAAGCGTGTCTGTAATGGATGTACGGCACTACCCTCAATACGTAAATGTGTATCTCGCCAATAGCCAAATTTCTTTTGTAGACCAAGGTACTCATCCCCGACATTAAAGCCCCCGATGTAACCAATACGGCCATCAATCACAACAATTTTCCGGTGATTTCTAAAATTTAAACGAGGGTTTATAAGTGGAAAAATAGATGGGAAAAATACTTCGATTTCACCGCCTGCATTAAGCAATTCTTTGAAATGGCGCTTTTTAACGTTGCGTGAGCCCATTTCATCATATAAGATTCTTACCTTAACCCCTTGCTTTGCTTTTTTTATAAGTTTATCAATAATGCGTGTACCTAAGTCATCTAGACGGAAAATATAATATTGAATGTGAATATGATCTTTTGCTACCTCAATATCTTTCAGAAGTTGCTCAAATTTATTTGCACCATCATCAAAAATATCAATGTGGTTGTCCTGCGTTAATACTGCATTATTTGTCTTAAGATGCATATAAATCATTTCTTTATAATTTTCCGCATTTTCTATACGAAACTCGAACGTATTATCTCGGATCGCTTCTGTCTGATAGCTAATGAGGTTATCGATACCAATATCCTTGCGTCCTTCCCAACGGAATAAATGCTTTCTCCGTAATTGTCGTCCAAATAGCAAGTATAAAATAAACCCACCTAATGGAATGAAAAATAGTACGAGAATCCATGCCCATGTAGAAGTGGCATCTTTACGCTCTAAAAAAATTATGACCATTGCTGCTAAAATATTGACAAACATAATTAACGATACTAGATATCCAAAGTCTGTAAAAATACTCATTCCTACACCTGCCTTTACTATATTTTCGCAATATATCTAGTATAGCTTACTTTATATGTGGAAAGAAGATAAGAAATTTGTTAGTAAGCATGGAAAAGGATTACCTCTAAAACAAGAACGAGGTAATCCAAAATCAACTTTGCCTTGTTGTATTGTAATGGTTGTATCTTTGCTTTCGCAACCGAAAACATTGTTGCTGACGCTTTGCTTTCGCACAGACAGACATTGTGGCTGACGCTTCGCTTTCGCACAGAAGATAAATAATTAGTAATGCTCCCATTGGAATAAAATATCGGAAAAATCTTTTTGCAGAAGCTTTTTTTGGTTAATGAAGAATTTCCCAACGCCGCTATCAGCCCACATAATACCGATTTCATCATTAGAGTCGATTTGGAGTAATAATACATCATATCGTTTAAGAAGTTGTGATTCATGACGGATATCTTCCTCTAAAAAATAAGCATAACCACCAATTTTAGCTCCAGCCCCTAAGAAGTGTTGTAGATAAATCTCTCGTAAATCAACATCCTCTGATGAAGGAATTAAGTTCGGTAAATAATGTATAGCTCGATAATCTAAAGCAGAAACAGGTTCTTGGATCGGTTGAAACTGTAATGCTAATTCCTGACGAATAGGGAACTGATCGTCTGCTATTTGTGCTAAAGACTCCTGTCTAGGGGGTGTTGCTTCAAAATTTACGGTAGGATAAAAACGTATTTTATAAAATTGCTGGAAAATATCCTCATGATAATGATCAGCATTTACAAAAATAGTAGATGAAATAAAAAATTGCAGAATACCCTGAGATGGGAAATCCTTTAGTGGTGGCATTTCTGCAAAATTAATTTGAGCTAATAGCCGCATAGGCTCGCCTGTAATATCTTTCGGATATGTCTGGTAATACGGTAAATATGGTTCTCCAGCAAATTTACTTTCCGTTAACGTAGTTGAACGCTTATAAGGTGTGATAATCATTGCTGAAAGTAGTGTATCTTCAATTTCAAAACGAAACAATTCTAGCTCTTTTGGAAGTAAAAGATTTGTTGTTTTGTTCATGCAGAGCCCTCCGATATTCCGCTTTAAGGAGTCCTATTCCTTGACGTGTTTTCCATACTTTGAATTACTAGTAAGTTACGGCTTTTTATCAACAAATTATTCAAGTCGTAAAGATTTATTTGATGCTTTAAAAATAAATATTAAACTTATTGAAACGAGGGCTATTGCTGCTGACGTATAGTAGCCTAAACTAGATTGCATAGTAAATAGCCAAGTGAAGAATAGTGGACCCAGAATGCGTCCTAGGTTATCCATTGAATAGGAAAGACCTGCAGCAGTCCCATATTGACCACCAGATTCTTTAGTTGAAAGGGATACGACGCATGTTCTTGCGAGTGCATTTCCTGCTGTAAAAACACAAAGGGCAAAACCTGCGATCAATAAGTTAGCTGTTAAAGTGAATAAAAGCATACCCATTGCTGTGACAATTTGTGCACCTATTAACCAAGTTGTCTCGCTTCCATTTTTAATTCGTCTAACAATACCGCCTTGAATAGCTGCATCTACAAAGCCACTAAACATAAACAAATAACCAATTTGTAATGGTGTAATTTGAATTCGATCAATTTGGAACAACTGGAACGTCGCTTCCACTCCTGCCAGCATAAAAGTCACTAAAAATGAGAACATAAATAAATAACGCACACGGTACTGCAGCATTTTTGTAGCACCCTTTGGCACAATTGCACGTTTATTTGTATCTTTTCGTTTTGTAGGTTCTTTTAAAACGAAACTTGCATAAATAAATAATAGTGCAATTAGTGCTGCTGAAGCGATAAAGGGTAGTTGCAAGCTATAGTGTCCGAGCATACCACCAATTGCTGGACCAAAAATAAAACCGAGCCCGATGGACATGCCCATGAGACCCATATATTTATTGCGATCATCCTCACTCGACATATCTCCTACAAAGCCTGTTACAGCTGTATATAGTGCTCCCGAGAATAAACCACCCACAACACGTGAGATGTACAACATTACTAAATTATTAATAAATAAAGAGAAAATAACAAAGCTTAAGCTAAAACCTACAAGACCTATTAATATAAGTTGCTTACGACCTACCTTATCGGACAGCATACCCCAAAGTGGTGCGGTGAAAAAACTGGCGAGCGAGTACACTGTAAGTAAGCCACCTACATGTATATTATCCCAGTTTTGCTGAACTATAACCTCAGGTAGGACAGGTATTATAATTCCAAATCCTAGGTAGACGAGGAATTGGACAGACATTAATAATAAAATTGCCTTTTTCATACAGTACCCTGCTTTCATACAATATTTTAGTATGTATATTCTACCTCTCTTGTTATTGCTATTACAAGAAAACGGAAGATAAAACATATTAAGTGGTTAATTCCCATTATCAAAAGTAGGGGATGACATTTGTTGAAATGCATGCCATGTATAAAAGTGATTAGAGTGAAGGCTTGGCGAATTCTCAGGGACAGTGCAGTAGAGAAAAGAGGTTAAAACGATGTATAAAAAACTGCAGACTGTTAACAATGGAATTATATTAATACTTAAAATTAATGAAGATTTTTAAAGTAACTAAATGGACTCATCCCATTTTTAATTTTTGTATCGATTGTCGCATAGTGTATTAAATTATCTCTGAGGTATACTACTAGAGGGTATATCGATATTTAAATTTTCATGTTTAATTTTTGCTATTTAGTGGTAAATGAAGAAAAAATGGTTCGTCACCATAACGTGTGGTTGATTTCCGTTCTGACTGGGCGCTTTGTTGTTGCTGTCGCTACGCTTTCGCACAGAGAAAACAATTGTTGCTGCCGCTTCGCTTTCGCACAGATAAAATATTTGTTGCTGTCGCTACGCTTTCGCACAGAGCAAAGCTTCTGGGGGCGTCCAATCCTAAGGAGTCGGCCAGTCGTAACGAAGATCAACTTATATACATGGGATATGTTTTAATAAAATAACATCCTACGTTTTGATGAAAAGCCGTTAAATAGTTAAGCGAAGGAAAAATTTACATTGTAACAAAAATGAAAAATTTTAAAGCGAAGTTAAATGGTATGATAGAAAGAGATTAACTCGTCAGACATCATACGCTTGCAAAAACGAAACTTTTTTGGAAATAAAACGTTATATAAATTCGAGGAAAGATTGAGGTGGAATGTATGAAAAAAGAAGTAGATTTGAAAAAGATTGTTTCGAATTTATCTAAGTTGGGTGTAACAGCCACTGTAACAAAGTCTCGACTTGAACTTTTAAAAGTGCTCACACCACCAACGCAAACACCGCAAGTTCAAGCTTAACTCGTTTTACAAATAAAAATGGGTAGTCTCTGTAATTGAGACTACCCATTTTTTATATCCATAATTAATCATCATCATCATGAGTGGTAAACATGTAAGTTCGGTAGTGGAAACGCATACTGAAAACAAGACCGAGGGCTAGAGCGTTCCCCATCAATGAACTTCCTCCATAACTGATAAACGGTAGGGGAATACCTGTAATAGGTAATAACTGAATAGTCATACCGATATTTTCAAATACGTGGAATGTAATCATTGCAATAATACCAGCACATACATAAGTTGAGTATGGATCTTTCAATAATAGTGTAGTTTTTGTTAAATGATAGATTAATAAAAAGAAAATACAAATAACGATACTAGCACCAATAAAACCCCATTCTTCTCCGATAACTGTAAAAATAAAATCGGTATGATTTTCGGCAACGTAAACTTCACGACTACGGAAACCTTTACCGAAAATTTCACCTGAACCAATGGCGTTTAGGGAAGTAATTAAATGGTATCCATCACTAGAAGAATATGAATATGGATCTAACCAAGAATAGATTCGAGCAAATTGATATGGTTTAAAGCCGAATGTTTTCTCTAAAAAACCCTGCATATAGAGTGCCATCCATAAAAGAGAACCACCTACTATAGCGCCACCTAGAAAAGTTGGTAAAATAATTTTCCATGATATACCTGCTACAATGACAACGGCAGCTGTAATGGCAAAGAACACTAATGCTGAACCAAGGTCAGGCTGCTGCATAATAAGAGCTAAAGGTAGTAACAGTGTAACAGCAATTTTACCTAGCAATATAAAGTCTGTTTTTAATGATCTAAAAGAATAGACTTCGTTGTGCTTACTAATAAGTCGAGCAAGTGCTAAAATGTAAAAGGTTTTCATAAACTCAGAAGGTTGAATATTTCCAAGAGGTGTATGATACCAGCTTTTTGCACCATTAATTTTTGCACCGATTTGTCCTGTTCCTTCTGGCATGAAGATAAGTAGTACTAATAATACGATGCCTGCCCCGTACATATACCAAGACATTTTTTTATATTGGTCAGGTTCGAAAAACATAACTATTCCAATAATTACTGAGCAAATGACGTACCATCGCAATTGTAAAGGAACATAGTTAACACCATACTGACCTGATGTTTGAGCCGACGCGATGGCTAACAAACTTATGACTAGGAAGGTTAAAAGTATAAAAGCGAGCGTCCAGTCAAAACGATTCGCGAAATTTCGTTTATTTTCCATACAAGCCACCTATATTAAAATAGTATCTCTTAATGAGTAAATTTGATTTAAATTAATTCCAATTCAATATACTACCAAATATATTTAAAAAGTGCATCCTCAAGAGGCAAATATCAAACCGAAGTGAGCGTGTGAACAAGGGGGCTCAATACTTGCTTTTGATTTAGAATCCTCTCAGATATTTGTAAGAAATGAATAGAATTATATTCTTTCTAAATGTGCTCATTCCGAGTAGTTAAAAAACATATATGCAATAGCATCTTTAACATTCATATTATACCGTAAAAAACACTTTTACGCCTGTGAATATTGTTATGACGATTATTAGCATTAAATGTTTCAAAAATTCCTGTTTAGTTTTATAATGTAGTGAAGAATGGGGTGATGGTTGTGGGTAAAAAATTGAAGTCAGCTGAAGATTTTATGTTTCATATTTATGTTCATATGAATGAGGTCGATAAATTTGTTGTTTTTAGCGGGCTTAAATTCTCGCAATTTGTGGCTGCACTTGAACCACTTCATCACTTACTGTTATTGAAACATTCCTATGAAGATGGTTCCTTTAATATGCATACACAGTTGGATTATATACCAGAAGAGGAAGTACCTCAGTTTGTAAAAAAATCTACCGAATCCAAAGAATTATGTTGGATAGACTTTATGGATGAGAAGAGGCTAGACCAACTAACACCGATGGAACAAGGGGAATTACTTTACATAAGTCATAAAAAGGAACCGATTACTTCGCCATTTTTTAATAAATTACAAAATCGATTTGTCTACTATTCTTCAGATTTAGAGAAAATGACTAAAATTTATTTTCGCCATTTAAGTGATTCAGATTTACTCATAGCTAATGTTTTGAACGGTTTGATTCGTGAAAAGGAACGTAGCACTGGTTTTTGGCGAAGGAAGGTGAATTCGAGTATTCCTGCTATTTCACCGGAATTTTTGCGTGCCTATCGTTCATTTGCTAAAGATGGGGCACTGTTATCATTGTATCGAATTGAAAAGCCTAAAGTAGCTTATGGTCTCGAAATTCGCAATCTGTCAGAGTATTCCTTCCCTGATGAGGTGTGGGATGATTTAAAAAATACAATTTTGAAAAATGAGCACGATGAATTGATTTATATTATTTAACTTCTTTCAGCGGGTATCCAAACACCCGCTGAAAGAAGTTAAAGCCTCCGGCGGATGTCACGGAATCAGAAGGGAGTTCAATAAAGGATGTTAGCCTAAAATCATCGCATCCATGCGATAACGGCTAACTGACCTGCATCGTGCAGGCCTAAGCACGAAGCTGATTCCTGACGCAATTATGCCTAGGCATAATTGATCTATTCATTTGTACGTAGAATGAATATACACTAAATCTCACCGTCAAAATTACGGTGAGATTTTTATCGTCATTCAGTAATTGTTTTAATGTTTGTAACGAAAGTAAAGAGTCAGCTACAAATGTTTTGTGTAGCGAAAGCAAAACGACAGCTACAAATGCTTTATGAAGCGACAGCTACAATTACGGCAAGGCGAAATTGATGTCATTTATCAAGACGTTTCATGATAAACTAATAGTACACAAGAAGTATGTGGAGGGCACAAAAATGAAAAAAAGAATCGGTTTATTATACGGTGGAAAGTCAGCAGAGCATGAGGTGTCATTATCGACAGCACGTGCGGTCACGGGAGCTTTGAATTTCGAGGAGTATGAAGTATATCCGATTTTCATTACCCTTGAAGGAGAATGGCGCCGCGGTGAGCGTCTAAAAAAACCTGCAAGTACAATTGAAGAATTACAATTTGGTGGTAATGCCACTATTTTAGAAAATAATATTACAGATTTTTTAATTGATAAAGATGGTAAATCTGTACAATTTGATGCAATTTTCCCATTACTTCATGGTACTAATGGTGAAGATGGAACTGTCCAAGGTTTACTTGAAGTTCTGAATTTACCTTATGTAGGAAATGGTGTGTTAGCATCAGCAACTGGCATGGATAAAGTAATCATGAAGCAATTATTTGAAATTGCTGGCTTACCACAAGTGCCGTATACGTATTTCATTCGTAGCGAATGGGCTCATGAACAGGAGGCTATCCTTGCTCGTTGCGAAGAAAACCTGGATTGGCCGATGTTTGTGAAACCTGCAAACTTAGGATCAAGTGTTGGAATTAGCAAGGCAACAAATCGTGATGAATTAGTGAAGGCTATCGAAATAGCCTTACAGTATGATCGTAAAATTGTAGTTGAGCAAGGTATTATCGCTCGTGAAATTGAACTAGCTGTGCTAGGAAATGACTTCCCGGAAGTTTCTGTACCTGGCGAAATCAAACCAGTTACTGAATTTTATGATTATGACTCTAAATATAAAGATGGCTCAACAATCCTTATTATTCCAGCAGAGCTTCCTGAGGATACAGTATCTAATTTACAGGAGCTAGCTAAACGTGCATTCAAAGCTATTGATGGAAGCGGTTTAGTTCGTGCGGACTTTTTTGTGACAGCCGATAACAGCATTTATATTAACGAAGTGAATACAATGCCAGGTTTTACACCTGTAAGTATGTATCCACTACTTTGGCAACATACAAATGTAAGCTATTCAGAGCTTATTGATCGTCTGATTACTCTAGCGATTGAGCGTTTTGAAGAAAAACAACAGCTTCACTATAAAAAAGACTGAGTGGGATTATTGTGAAAAAAACATTAAAGCAGTTAGCTACATGGTTAAATGAAGAAGAACCAGCTTTTGGCGACACGGTCGTATCAGGAATTTCCATTGATACAAGAACAATTCAACAAGGAGACTTATTCGTTCCATTTCGTGGCGAGAAGGCCAATGGTCATAAATTCGTTCAGCAGGCTATTGAAAAAGGAGCAGGTGCTTCTCTTTGGCAGAAAGATGAACCGAATCCACCTCAAGATGTACCATTACTCTTTGTAGATGATCCAGAAGTGGCGCTTCAACAAATGGCACGTGCCTATCGCGATGAGCATAAGGCGAAGTTTATTGGCATAACTGGTTCAAATGGTAAAACATCGACGAAAGATATTTTAGCAGGAACGCTCACACCATTTTTTAAAGTACAAAAGACCATTGGGAATTTTAATAATGAGCTAGGTTTACCTATTACGGTATTACAGCTAGATGAAGATACTGATGTTGCCGTACTTGAAATGGGTATGAGTGGTTTTGGTGAAATTGAGTTTTTAACGAATCTTGCTCGTCCACATATGACAGTGATTACAAACATTGGTGAGGCTCATATGCAAGATTTAGGCTCACGTGCCGGAATCGCAAAAGCTAAATTTGAAATAATTCAAGGAATGCAACCAGATGGAGTGCTTTTTTATGATGGAGATGAACCACTGCTTCAAGAACTAGTTGCGAAAGAGCAGCAGTTAAAGGCCGTGGCATTTGGCTTAGAGCATGGCAACTTATTGTATGCAGACAATATTGAAGCAACTGCTGATGGTAGTAGCTTCTCCACACAAGGTGTGATTGAAGGGGATTTCTTTATTTCCGTTCTCGGGAAGCATCAGGTGAAAAATACATTAGTCGCCATGTTAATTTCTCAACAGCTAGGTTTAAATGATGACCAAATTCGTGCATCCTTAAAACAAGTAGCTCTTACGGATATGCGCATGCAGCAAGTGAATGGATCAAATGGGGCATTGTTTATTAATGATGCATACAATGCTGCACCAACTTCTGTAAAGGCGGCTATTCAATTTGTCGCATCGACAACGATTCGCCCAGAAAAATGGCTTGTGTTAGGTGATATGCTTGAACTTGGACCAAATGAAAAGCGTTTCCATGAAGATTTATCGAAGGATATTCATGCGGATGAAATCGCTTATGTATGTTTATTTGGCCCACGAATGGCTTATTTAAATGAAGTCTTAAAAGAGCGATTTGATGAGGACCATTTGCTATATGTAGAGGATGATTATTCGCCAATTATCGATAAACTACAGCAAGCTAAAGAGGAGTCTATCGTTTTACTAAAAGGCTCTCGTGGCATGAAATTAGAAACGATCTTACGTGCATTTACAAAGTAACTTTAAACGGGCGATTAATGTGAGATAAAATGAAACAAGGAATCGGTGGGACATTCTCTCATCGATTCTTTAAATTCTTGATTTAAATGAGTTACACATTTAGAGGTGAAAGTAATGTCAGTAGGTGTGTTATGTATACATGGATTTTCAGGCGGACCTTATGAAGTAGAACCTTTTACTACCTATTTACGAACGCATACAAATTGGCTTATTGAAGAACCTACCTTGTCAGGGCATGGAGAAGAACTACAAATGCGTGGTTTCACCGCTAAGCATTGGTTAATGGATGCCGAGCTCGCTTTTCGTGCGCTTGCCAAAAAAGTAGATGAAGTAATAGTAGTTGGGTTTTCGATGGGAGGCATTATAGCGCTCTATTTAGCCAAGCGTTATAAAGTGAAAAAGCTCGTATTACTAAGCGCTGCTGCTAAATATGTGAGTCCGAAGCAACTGGTTAAAGATTTTAAAATGCTTGCCACTGAGGCATACCATCGTAATTTGTCTAATAATGAGCTGTATTTACGATACCGGCATAAGTTTAATCATGTGCCACTATCGTCAACGATTGAATTCATGAAGCTTGTTCGAATGGTGGAGCCGTATTATAAAGATATTAAAATTCCAGTGTATATTGTACAAGGGAAATTAGACGGAATTGTGCCTTATCACACTGCTCGCTTTTTATACGATCAATTAACTTCAAACGAAAAAACTTTGTATATTTCTGATAATGGGAAGCATCATATATGTTATGGTGAAGATTGTTCTGAATGGTTTTCTTATGTTTTGTCGTTTTTAAAGAGTGCGTAAAGTAGTCAGATTATTACGACTCATGCGTTATCGTTGCATACGTTTTAATCCCATGTTAGACTAGTGTAAGCAATGGATACATTTTGTGCGAAGACTCTTCATATTTGATTGAAGAGTACTTTTTTTTGAACACAACGGTTTTATTCTAAAGTGAATAATTACGACAGAATCAAACCGCTCGGTAAAGACCGGGCTTTCCTTTTCATATAAGAGAGCTCTATGTGACCATCATATAGAGAAAAATTTTAAGTAACGGAAACGTTCCAAAACACAGGCTCGAATTTGCCGACAACTTCATCTGAAAATGTAACCATTTGTCAACTTAAAAGCAAAAAAAGGAGATTGAGAAGTTTGACAAATTTTTCAGAATTAAATATTAGCGAATCTACATTACGCTCAGTAAAGCGTATGGGATTTGAAGAAGCAACACCAATCCAAGAAGGTACTATTCGTTTTGCAATTGAAGGCCGTGATGTATTAGGTCAAGCGCAAACAGGTACAGGTAAAACTGCCGCTTTCGGGATTCCACTTATCGAAAAAATCGACCCAAAAAACCCTAATATCCAAGCATTAGTAATTGCACCAACTCGTGAATTAGCGATTCAAGTTTCAGAAGAGCTATATAAAATTGGTTATGATAAACGTGTAAAATTGTTATCAGTTTACGGTGGTCAAGAAATCGGCCGTCAAATCCGTGCACTGAAAAATAAACCTCAAATTATCGTAGGTACACCTGGTCGTATAATTGACCATATTAATCGTCGTACTTTAAAATTAGAAGATGTTCAAACATTGGTACTTGATGAAGCTGATGAAATGTTAAACATGGGCTTTATCGATGATATTAATTCAATCTTAGAAAATGTGCCTTCAGAACGTCAAACATTATTGTTCTCAGCAACAATGCCACCAGCAATCCGTAAAATTGCTGAGACATTTATGCGTGATCCAGAAATCGTAAAAATTAAAGCGAAAGAACTAACAGTTGATAACATCGATCAATATTTTGTGAAATCTGCTGAGCGTGAAAAATTCGACATTTTATCTCGTTTATTAAACGTTCACCAACCAGAACTTGCTATCATCTTTGGACGTACAAAACGCCGTGTGGATGAGCTTGCACAAGCGTTATCAATTCGTGGTTACCTTGCTGAAGGAATCCATGGTGATTTAAGCCAAGCGAAACGTATTTCTGTGTTACGTCAATTTAAAGAGAATAAAATTGATATTCTTGTGGCAACAGATGTAGCTGCTCGTGGGCTTGATATTTCTGGTGTAACACATGTTTATAACTTCGATATTCCTCAAGATCCTGAATCTTATGTTCACCGTATTGGTCGTACAGGTCGTGCAGGTAAATCAGGTCTTGCAGTAACATTTGTAACACCACGCGAAATGGGTTACCTACGTATTGTAGAAGAAACAACGAAAAAACGTATGACACCACTTCAACCACCAACATCGGACGAAGCTTTAGTGGGTCAACAACGCCTATCTATGGAGACACTAGAAGGTCTTATTGCGAACAACGATTTAGGTGATTATCGTATACTTGCGACAGAATTACTTGAAAACCATGATGCAATCGATGTTGTAGCTGCTGCACTTCGCTCATTAACAAAAGAGCCAGATGACTCGCCAGTAACAATTACTGAAGAACGACCATTACCAATGCGTCGTGAGCGTTCTAACAGTCGTGGTGGAGATCGTGGACGTGGCGGTAACCGTAGCTTTAACGGACGTCGTGATGGCGGACGTGGCGGAGATCGTCGTGGAGGAAGTGGCGGAGATCGTCGTGGAGGAAGCGGCGGAGATCGTCGTGGAGGAAGCGGTGGAAGTCGTCGAGAAGGCGGACGCCGTGAAGGTGGACAAGGTCGTTCACGCGCACCACGTCGTCACGAAGATTAATTTTATCTTCACGAAAATGATTAAACCTTACAGTCAAAGTGGCTGTAAGGTTTTTTTTAACTTCTTTCAGCGGGTGTCTAGCAACAAAGGCTATCTGTGCGAAAGCGAAGCGACAGCAACAAAGGTTTTATCTGTGCGAAAGCGAAGCGACAGCAATAAAGATTTTATCTTTGCGAAAGCGAAGCGACAGCAACAAAGATTTTATCTGTGCGAAAGCGAAGCGACAGCAACAATTACGCCAAGGCGAAATTGATAAAATTTTGAAACAAAAAGATAATTGGTTACGTATACATAGATAAGGAAAGAGAGGGATCGATTTTGAGATCTGAACCAATTCATAAGATTTCTAGGAAAGGGTTAACAGTATGGCGTTTATATGGTGTATTGCAAACGATATTTCTTTTGATTGTAGCGGCTTTAGTATGTTATGGAACTTATTATTTTGAATGGCCATCATTTATTTATTTCATTGCAGTTGTTGTAGTTATACTTAGTGCTATCCTATCTGCTTATCTATTTCCGAAAGTGAGATGGGAACGCTGGCGCTATGAGGTGCGTGAAAATGAGATTGAAGTGCAACATGGTTTATTCGTTGTTAAACGCACACTTATTCCAATGGTGCGTGTACAACATGTTGATACGACGCAAGGACCGATATTAAAAAAATATGGTTTAGGTAATATTTCAATATCTACGGCTGCAACTGTACATACAATTCCTGCACTTGTAATGGACGAGGCTGATGGGCTTCGTGCACGTATTTCGGAATTAGCAAGGGTGGCGGAAGATGATGTCTAAGGAAATTAATCGTTTACACCCAGTATCGGCTGTTATTACAAGTGCAAAAGCATTAAAGAGTATGATTTTCCCGTTAATTATTATTATTGCAACTAATGGGTTTCACTTCTCCTTTAATTTCCATAGTGATAATTTTTGGCGGATGATTTTCTTATTTGGTATATGGGGAGTAGGGGCTTTACTTGCGCTTGTTAGTGGCATTGTTAAATGGCGTACCTTTGTATATTGGTTTGAAGATGGAGAATTGCGTGTAAAGTATGGCTTGTTCGTTAAAAAGAAACGTTATATCCCATTTGAACGTATTCAAAGCTTAAATTACAATGAGGGTATTTTTCATCGGCTATTTGGCTTAGTAAAAGTTCAGGTTGAAACTGCGGGAAGTAAGGATAGAAAACCTGAGGTAGAGCTAACGGCTATACGTAAGGCAGCGGCAGATGTAATAGAGCTAGAAATGCGCCGTGCAAAGAACCAAGTAAATGAACAGATGAACGATGAACAGTCGCTAATAGAGGAAATACCAGTTCCAACTATTTATCATATGTCGATACGTGATTTGCTTATATTGGCCATAACTTCAGGTGGAATTGGGGTCGTTCTGTCCGGGGTAGCAGCGTTTATCCCCCAGATTTCGGATATAATCCCATATGAGGAAATTTTTCACGAGCTAGCAGACTTTGCGAAAATTGGTGCATTTTTAGTTGTACTAATGGTGATATTCAGCCTAATTCTGGCATGGTTTGTGTCATTTGTTATTACACTGTTCAATTATTACGAATATACAGTCCGAATTGAAGATGAAAAGCTTATTATTACAAAAGGGCTAATTGAGAAAAAACGGATTACTTTACCGTTAAATAGAATTCAGGCGATTCGTATTGTAGAGAATCCAGTGCGCCAATTATTTGGCTTTGCAACAGTTGTTGTTGAGAGTGCTGGAGGAAATGGTGGAGAGGGAAATGATAAAAAAATTACTCTGTTCCCACTTATTCAGAAGCAAGATTGTTTGGGAACGCTAGAGCAACTTTTTCCAGATATAAATTGGCGACCAGAATTTATTAATTCACCAGAACGAGCTCGTCCATTTTTTTACCGAATTGATTTTGTTTGGCTCATACCTATAATTGGTGGATGTAGTTATTTCTTATATCCGTATGGGTTGCTTTCGTTATTATTAATTCCATTAACGATAGTAATTGGTGTTTGGCAACATAAATCAGCTGGTTATATGATCGATGGAAAGCAACTAACTATGCAATATCGTGTGTTCAGTCGTACTACATTCTTTATGGAGAAAAAACGCATACAATCTATTGGGACTACTCAAACCTATTTCCAAAAAAGAAAGAATGTTATGTCTGTAAAAGCAACGGTCATGTCAGGCATGACCGGTATGGCAGGGAATGTACGAAACTTAGAGCAGCAAGATGCTGAAACAATATTATCTTGGTATGAACATTGAATGCAATAATTTGGCTAATCCTTACAATTAATAGGAGGATTAGCCTTTTTTATCTATAAATATGCAAATATACTGTTTATAATAGAATAAATCAAACAAAAGGGGTGGTAATTTTGTTTAAGTATGATATTAATAAGAACACGTATTTAAAATTGTTGGATTTAAGTGACGTAGATGAATTATTCGCGTTGACGGATCGTTCGAGAGATACGTTGCGTGAATGGTTACCTTTTGTAGATGATGTGACAACAGTAGAGGATACAGAGCGATTTGTAAGAAGTGCGATGCAACAATACGCAGATAATAATGGCCTACAAGCGGGGATATATTATGATGGGAAGCTTGCGGGAGTGATTGGCTATCATCAAGTGAATTGGCAGCATAAATGGACAAGTATTGGATATTGGTTAGGGAACGAATTTGTTGGTAAGGGCTTAGTCACAAATTCTATGAAAGCATTTATTGATTACGCCTTTAGCTATTTAAAATTAAATCGCATTGAAGTGCGGGTAGCGGTAGGGAATATTCGAAGTCGTACAATTCCAAAAGTGTTAGGTTTTCATGAAGAGGGACGTTTAAGAGATGCTGAGTGGCTTTAGGATCATCATGTAGACCAAGTTGTCTATGGCTTAACAGCGGTTGAATGGAAAAAAATAAAGGCAGCGAAAGAGGATACGGTCGCACTTTGAAATAAAATTGACGAATTGCATATCACTCTAGTATAAAAATAAGAGGAGCAATCCGTGATGATAGTTTATCACGGAGGAGTGCTCCTCTTGTACCTATTACTTACCTGCCATCTTTTGTTTACGCCAGCTTAAAATTCTTTTTGGATGTAAGTAAACGAGTCCAAGAAGGAATCCTGTTACTAAGCCGCCTAAGTGAGCATAGACATTCACATTTGACTGTAGGAAAGTCATAATAACGCTGATAACAATGATAGGCAAAATAAGTTTACGTAGCATAGGCATTGTGCGACGTGTATAGTAGACAAGTGCTCCGAAAGCACCGAATATTCCAAAAACAGCTCCACTTGCACCAAGACTTACATAGCTACTATCATAAAGTAAATAGGTTGCCATGTTGCCTACAATACCAGACATTAAATAAATTGTCGTAAAACGTACCTTGCCAGCAATTTTTTCAAGCTCTGGCCCGAATAAATACAGTGAAAACATATTAAAGAAAACGTGCAAAAAGCCAGCATGTAAAAACATTGCAGAAAAAACACGCCACCATTCACCTGATCGTATAAGGAAGTTCGCTTGAACTCCGTAATTCAATAAATTTTCTCCTACTCCAGGTAAAATAGTTAGTACATAAACAATTAAATTAACCGCTATTAATGTTGAAACAATCGGATAATACTTTGTGTATTGCTTAAAATTTTCTGTTCTACTAAACATAACTCCACCTCAATTTACAATTATTATACATGGCTTTTTAGAAATAGGAAAAGGAGAAGTTCAAATGATTAAAGGAATTGGTCTCGACATTGTAGAAATGGACCGTATTGCTAAAGCAATGAAAAGAACAAATAAATTTAAAGATCGCATTTTAACTGAAAAGGAAAGAGTTTTGTTTGATGCACATTCAGAAACTCGTAAAATAGAATTTTTAGCTGGACGATTCGCTTCAAAAGAAGCATTTTCAAAGGCATTAGGAACTGGTATTGGTGAAGAATGTAAGCTTCATGATATTGAAGTTTTAAGAGGGGAAGCTGGAAATCCGGTTTTATATTTCAAAGGGCAGCTTGTAAATGGATTTGTAAGTATAACACACTCCAAGCAATACGCAGCAGCACAAGTAATATTATTACAATAAAAAGTGTAAAACAAGCTTTCGCCATATAAAACATTTGTTGCTGTCGCTACGTTAACACTACGCTTTCGCACAGAAAACATTTGTTGCTTTCGCTATGTTAACACTACGCTTTCGCACAGAAACATGTGTCGCTGTCACTACGCTTTCGCACAGAAAATATTTGTTGTCCCGACGCCTCCAGGAAAGCGCCCAGTCGGAACGGAAATCAACCACACTTTATGGTGATCGCTATTAAAAAGTAAATCAATTTCTGAGTGAAGATAAATATATTACCCTTATTCAAATGACATAACTGACAAATACGGTTCATATATTGTCGTAGTGGATTTGAAAGAAGGAAAGGGTGAAAGCGTGGGCAACCGAATAGTTAAATGGCTCGTCTTACTTTGTACGATATTACTTCTATCGGCATGTGGTACAGACTCACAGGAAAAAGTGTTGAAGAAAGTTAACGGAAAATGGGCAGAGACCAATGGTTATGAGTTAAATGCTACGATGGAGATTAAATCTGGTGGGGATCCGAAAAAATATGATGTAACGGTTTGGCATACGAAACCTGATTTCTATCGAGTAGAAGTAGTAGAAAGTGGGAAAGATGTTTCACAAATGATAGTGCGAAATGCAGATGGAGTTTTTGTTGTTACACCTACATTGAACAAAATGTATAAATTCCAAAGTGATTGGCCGAAGAAAAATAGTCAAGCTTATTTAATAGGTGCACTAGCAGAAGATTTAGCTCAAGATAAAAATTTAGTCATGAAAGAAGAGGACAAAGCATATATATTTGAAGCGGCTACTAGAAATAGCTATAAAAATAGTATGCCTCATCAAGTTATAACAGTTGATAAGAAAACAATGCTTCCAACTTCCGTAGTAATTATGAATGATGTAAAAGAAGAACAAATTCGTATCACATTTAAAAATATAAAATTAGGTGTTCAACACGCGGCTAAAGAGTATGCGGTTGAGCAATTTACAGAAAAAGATGAAACAAAAGGGGAAAAAGCTGCACCGCCAGAAAAAGATAACAAGGAAGAAAAGGATAAAGGAGATAAAGAGAGCAACAATAATGCGAATGGAAAGGAAGGGAAACAAGCAGTAAGTGCAGAAGCCGAAAATACAAAGTTCCAAACTCATTACCCTGTTGTAAGTTTAGGAAATACGAAAATGGTGGATGAGAAAGTCATGCAAGAGGGTGGCATGGAACGTGTTATCTTAACATTTGACGGTGATAAGCCATTTACGGTTATGCAACAACCAGTTACGAAAGAGACGGCTATGTTGCCGGTATCATCTCCTGGTGATCCGGTAGATTTAGGCTTTACGATTGGAGCTATTACAGATACATCTATTAGCTGGGAAAAGGATGGCGTCGAATTCTTTGTAGCGTCTAGTAAATTGTCTCGTGAAGAAATGGTGGAAGTTGCCACTTCTATGACGATAGGTAGTATGAAATAATTTTTCTAGCTACAGCTTTCTATATGGAAAGCTGTAGCTTATTAAGTAAAATAGTACAGTTCTGATGAAAATTAACACTGTTTAGAAAGTGTTAAGTCATATATGATAAAAGTTATGTAGAAAATTAGTCTAAAATAGAAAAACTTATGGTAAAACAGTAGAGCAAAGGCGATTTAATCAATACATATTGTTTTAATAAAATATAAAGAGGGTATTCTAATGGAAATACAGCAGTATTTTAGACCGACCAAAGCAATTGTAAACTTACAAGCAATTCAACAAAACGTAAAAAATTTGAAAAAGCTACTTCGACCTAATGTTCAAATTATAGCTGTCGTAAAGGCAAATGCATACGGCCATGGAGATGTAGCCGTTGCAAAAGCGGCACTTGAGGCAGGGGCAACAATACTTGCCGTGGCAACGCCCGATGAAGCATTACATATTCGAGCGCATTTTGAAGAACCAGACATACTAATATTGGGTGCCTCTCCAGTTTCGTTCGTGCCATATGCTGCCCAGCAGCGCATAATCCTTACAGCTTTTGCAAGTGAATGGGTGCAGCAAGCAGCTCTGTTCATAGCTAATGAAGCAAATCCTTTACGACTACATATAAAAGTAGATAGTGGAATGGGCAGAATTGGCGTTCGTTCAGAACAAGAATTATTGGAACTCTATCAAACAATACAGATTACAGTGAATGTGGAGCTTGATGGGATATTCACACATTTTGCGACTGCGGATGAAGAAGATACCTCATACTTCGATAGACAGGTACAATTTTTTGAGAAATGTGTAACAGTGTTGCCTGAAAAACCTAGACTTGTTCATGCATCAAATACGGCTACATCCTTAGTGAAAGATGCTCATTTACAATTTGATGCCGTCAGATATGGTATTTCAATGTATGGTTTATCACCATCTTCTTATGTAGAAGGTATTTTACCATTTTCGTTACAGCCAGCGTTTTCGCTTGAGAGTGAGCTTGTTCATGTGAAACAGTTACGAGCAGGTGATTCAGTAGGCTATGGAGCAACTTTTGCGGCCTCTTCGGATATGTGGATAGGAACGATACCAATAGGCTATGCTGATGGAGTAATTCGCAAATTAGGTGGACAAGAAGTACTAATTGATGGACAAAGAATGCCGATTGTTGGACGAATTTGTATGGACCAATGTATGGTTGCCTTGCCAAAAGCATATGCTATAGGTAAGAAAGTAACACTCATTGGTCGTCAAGGACAGGATGTTATTTCAATGAATGAATGGGCAGCGAAGCTTGAAACCATTAATTATGAAGTACCATGCATTATTACAGCGAGGGTTCCTAGATTATACATTTGACTTTAAACTAAAATCGGATGCAATTATCCCGAGGCATAATTGATCTTGGGACAAATGAATACTATATTAGAACAACTAAAAAAACTTGGTGAATAACTACTTATTAATTAGGATGTTAAATTACCGAGTAGCTGAGCCGTTCATAATTTGTGACATATTGCAAGGTGAATGAATCGGCATATACCTTCGACAACCTACATATTTTTACAACTTGGACTTTAAATTGTCAGATATTTTGTCATTTCGTGTCTTTTCAACGATATCTTTCAATGGTAGAATGGGTAGTAATGAAAAGTGGATGGTTCCGTTGGAGGTGCTTGCTGTGTACGAGAAAAAGTTAAGAGAAGCTACAATTGCTGTTCAGGATAGACTGTTTCTACAAACAAAGGAAGTAATTGAAAGTGAATCTTTTGCGCGTATTTTGTCGCGCAAAGTTTTAATGCAGGAGCAACCAAATCAAATACGGGAAGCTATGATGAAAGGATATGTTGAAATGTCTCATATAAATCTGAGTATTGCAAGTGAATGCCTGCATGCAGAATATGAAGCACAACATACAGTGGAGCGTCTCGTTAGCGGGGGATGACACTTTGAATGTAAAACGTGGTGACGTTTTTTTTGCAGATTTATCGCCGGTAGTTGGGTCCGAGCAAGGGGGCACTAGGCCGGTGCTGATTATTCAAAATGATATTGGCAATCGATTTAGTCCGACTGTCATCATCGCAGCTATTACTGCACAGATTCAAAAAGCAAAGTTACCGACGCACGTCGAAATTAATGCTGAAAAGTATGGTTTTGAACGTGACTCGGTTATTCTGCTCGAGCAAGTGCGGACGATTGATAAGTCAAGATTGACAGATCGTATTACACAACTTGACCATTCTTTGATGGAGAAAGTTGATGGTGCATTGATGATTAGTTTAGGGCTGGTTAAATTTTGATATACATATGTGTATAGCGGCATCGAGATGAATTTTCATCTCGATGCTTTTTTATATTGTACCTCAAATACTTATTACCATAAATTGAAATTGCTATTCAAAAATGGTATTAATAGATTTAAGGTGTAGTCAAAATCTAAACTTAGAATAGATTTTTGAAAAAACATTGAGTGGTTTAAGAAAATATACATAGATTTTTACCTTCATCCAGCAACAAGGTTTGTCTGTGCGAAAGCGAAGCGGCAGCAACAAGGTTTGTCTGTGCGAAAGCGAAATGCAAACGTAGCGACAGCAACCATTACGCTAAGGTAAAATCGATAATATAATAAAAATATTTAAAGTATTTAGTTAAGTAGGTCGAAAAAAGTTAAGAGTATAACTCCGAAAGGAATTGGGGGGACAGCAGTGACAATTAAGTCTTCGGTTGAAATTATTACTGAGTGGGATATAGTAGCAGCAAGACAACTGGGGCGTGACGAAGCAAAGGCACTTGGATTTGACACTGTTGATCAGGCTCGAATCACCACAGCTATAAGTGAACTAGCTAGAAATATATATTTATATGCAAGGATAGGTGTCGTTGAAATTGAGAAATTTGAGTCAGACACAGAGAAGAAAATAACTGTTATTGCAACTGATCAAGGCCCAGGAATAGAGGATGTTCGGAAAGTGATGGAGGATGGCTACTCCACTTCAGGAGGGCTCGGTGCAGGTTTACCAGGCGTTAATCGATTGATGGACAGTATGAATATTCAATCGGTTATTGGAGAAGGAACAACGATTAGAGCTGAAAAATGGCTGCGTTAGGATGTGGAGTTGTTGGACCGATTAGAATCTCAATATAAAAAGATTTTGTCAGATTATATGGCTGATCAAACTGAAAAGAATTTGTATATTGCTCAAAATTTCACTCGTCAGTTAATCCAAAATAATATATCTCCAGAGGATGTTGTAAGTATTCATAAAAACGCAGTTGAAAAGCTATTTCCACGTAGAATGAGTGAAGAACAGCTTGCATATGATTTTCTTATCGAAGTTATGGTGCATTATGGAATGGCTCATAGGGAGCACCAAAGCTTATTACAAAAACAAGCTGAGTATGAAATAGAAATGAAAATTGCTACAAGTATCCAGAAAACATTACTTAAAACAGAAGTACCACAACTTTCAAACATCGATATAGGAATGATATCTATTCCAATCCGGAAAATGAATGGGGATTATGTACATTTTTTATATAATCGAGATGATTATTTGAGTGTAGCTGTGACAGATGTGGTAGGTAAAGGTGTTCCAGCCGCATTATGCATGTCTATGGTAAAATATGGATTGGAAGCATTGGAATATGCATATAGAGATCCTTCATATGTATTAGAGGTCATTAACCGAGTGATTGAGAAGAGTGTAGACGACAGTATGTTTGTGTCTATGTTCTACGGTTGCTTGGATCTGCGAAATAGTATTTTTTCTTATGCTTCTGCAGGTCACGAGCCAGCTCTTCATTACAGTGCTAAACGTGATCAATTTATCCCTTTGGAATCAACGGGGTTATTATTAGGGGTGTTGCCAGAAACGAAATATTCTTATAATGAAATTGCTTTGGAAGAAAACGATATCGTAATCATGATGACGGATGGTGTTACTGAATTCAGATCGCATGATGAAGTGAATTCGCGAGAGGTCATTACGTCATTAATACTGGAAAATAAATACTTGTCAGCTCAACAATTATGTAATCTTCTTTATAAGCAAATTGAAAATTTACAGGATTTTAAACTATCAGATGATTTTACAATTGCAATTATAAAAAAATAATTATTTAGGTTTGATTTTTTGTAATTACGGGAATAGAAAAACAGTCTAACAAATTGGTGGAGGTGTGCTGTATGGACATGGCGATACACTTTAAGGAACTTGATCATAAACTATACGGATTTGTAGAGGGTGAAATAGATACTTTTACTGCTTCAGGACTTAGGGAGGAATTAGAGGCAGTAAAAATTACTGAAGGATTAGAAATAGTACTTAATTTATCAAAAGTTAATTATATGGATAGTACAGGACTAGGGATTTTTGTAGCCTTTTATAAAAGAACGCTACGCGAAAATGGTAAAGTTAAACTGGTTGGATTATCGAATAGATTACAAAGGTTGTTTGAAATTACTGGTTTAAGCGATTTAATGGATATTGAAACTGATAAAAAGGTGGAATTACGAAAATGAAGGAATTTGATTATATTGAGATAAGGGTTCCTGCAAAACCGCAATTTGTCAGTGTGATTCGATTGACGGTTTCTGGCTTAGCTAGTCGGGTTGGATTTAATTACGATGATATTGAAGATTTGAAAATTGCAGCAAGTGAAGCGGTAACAAATGTTGTACATCATGCCTATAAGGACGAAGAAGAGGGAGAAGTCGTCATTGGTTGCGCTTTGTATGAGAATAAAATAGAAATGATGATTGCAGATTATGGTAACAGTTTCAATTTTGAGGAGATAAAATCGAAAATTGGTCCGTATCATCCTGAAGAGAGTATTGCGGGTCTACGCGAAGGTGGTTTAGGGCTTTATTTAATGGAAACTTTGATGGATGAGGTGATGATAAATAACGATGGTGGCGTAACTGTTTTCATGACTAAGTATGTCGCAAGAGAGCAGGTGGAGGAAAATGTCGAAAGAATCACAACATAAAACTTCGTCTAAAGAAGATATACTAAGGTGGATTGCGCTGTACCAATCAACGGAGGATGATGAAGCTCAAACAAATTTAGTGATTCATTATCGATATTTAGTGGAGGCCATTGCACGTAAATATTCGAATGGTAAATCTAGTTATGATGATATTACTCAAGTAGGTATGCTGGGGTTGCTAGGTGCAATAAGACGTTTTAATCCTGACGTTGGCCGAAGTTTCGAAGCATTTGCTGTTCCAACGATTGTTGGAGAAATTAAGCGCTTTTTACGTGATAAGACTTGGGATGTTCATGTACCAAGACGGATAAAAGAATTAGGACCACGCATTAAAACAACAGTGGAAGCGTTGACAATTGAGTTGCAGCGTTCGCCATCTATTAAGGAAATAGCGGATCAATTAGAAGTGGAAGAAGAAGAAGTATTAGAGTCTATGGAGATGAGCCGTAGTTATCATGCTCTTTCGATGGATCATTCAGTAGAGTCAGATACTGACGGTAGCACAGTAACGTTATTCGATATTATGGGTAAAGAAGATGATGGCTATGAAATGACCAATAAAAGAATGCTTGTTTCTGAAGCAATGAGTATTTTAGATGAGAGAGAAAGACAAATCATTCAGCTTACATATTTAGAGCAACTCACTCAAAAAGAAGTTGGGGAACGATTAGGAGTTTCTCAAATGCATGTATCTAGAATACAAAGGAAGGCAATAAAAAAATTACAAGAAGCTATCTTAGTAAGAGATGGTGTCTCGCTCTAAATTTTTTTGGGGGAGAGGGGCTGTCCTGAAAATAATGATATTGGAGGACGCCTGTTGTTGTCGCAGATACAAGTAATAGCATAAGCCGAGCAGGAAATGTTAGCGAAAAAAGCCTCTTCATAATTAAATGAAATAGTTTACTCTTCCGTTAGGGTAGACTATTTTTTTGCATTTTTAGTAAAGTGTAATGGTAAAATGAAAAGAAAAAAGGTAGTGATGATGTGGAACAAAAGCAAATGTTACAGCTCATTGCAAAAGATGTAGCTGTTAAGCCTGGACAAGCTGAGGCTGTTATTAAATTATTAGAAGAAGGAAATACCGTGCCATTCATTGCACGTTATCGAAAAGAAGCTACTGGATCCCTTGATGAGGTACAGATTAAAGCTGTAGAGGATCGTTATCACTACATACAGCAGCTTGAACAACGCAAAGAAGAGGTTATACGATTAATTCAGGAACAAGATAAACTAACACCTGAATTAGAACAAGCGATTCAAGCAGCAACTGTTTTACAGCGTGTAGAGGATTTATATCGACCTTATAAACAAAAACGCCGAACAAAGGCGACAATAGCGAAAGAAAAAGGGTTAGAACCTCTTGCGGATCTTCTATTAGAGTATCGTAATGATGCTTTAGAACAATTAGCAATGGCTTTCATAGATGAGGAGAAAGTTACTAATGTAGAGGAGGCATTAGCTGGGGCGCGAGATATATTGGCAGAGCGCTTTGCTGATGACGCAGCAATCCGTGAAAAAATTCGTACGTATTCTTGGAAAGATGGAGTGCTCGTAACAAGTGTAAAGAATGCAGAGGCAGACGAAAAAAACGTTTTCGAAATGTATTACGAATATGAAGAGCCTGTAAATCGTATTGTCCCTCACCGTATTTTAGCTGTAAATCGTGGTGAGAAAGAAGAAATCTTAAAAGTGGCGATTCATGTACCGATAGATCGGGTATTGATGATTATGTGGAAGGAATGGATTCCTGCTACAGGTTCTTCTCCAGCCATTGCTGAAGTAAAGCTAGCGATAGAGGATTCGTACAAGCGTCTAATTCAGCCTTCTATAGAACGAGAGTTACGAAATGAACTTACAGAAAAGGCAGAGGCGCAGGCTATCCACATTTTCTCTGAGAATTTACGTAATCTTTTATTACAGCCCCCAATGAAAGGGAAGTATGTTTTGGGCGTTGATCCAGCGTACCGTACAGGCTGTAAGTTAGCTGTTGTAGATGAAACAGGGAAGATGTTAGAGGTTACAGCTATTTACCCACATCCGCCAAAACCAGATGTAGCAAAATCAAAAGCAATTGTGAAAGGGATTTTAGCAAAATACCCAATTACTATAATTGCTATTGGTAATGGTACTGCCTCACGCGAAACAGAACAATTTATAGTAGATGTATTGAATGAGCTTGAAACTGATATAGCCTATGTGATCGTCAATGAAGCAGGAGCATCTGTTTATTCAGCGTCTGAAATTGCCCGTGCAGAGTTTCCGAATTTACAGGTAGAACAGCGTAGTGCCGTTTCTATTGCACGTCGTTTGCAAGATCCGTTGTCGGAGTTAGTAAAAATTGAGCCAAAAGCAGTTGGGGTAGGTCAGTATCAGCATGATGTCTCTCAAAAGAAATTGACTGAGTCCTTAACATTTATAGTAGAGACAGCTGTTAACCAAGTTGGTGTTGATGTTAATACTGCCTCAGCTTCGTTACTGCAATATGTTTCTGGATTATCTAAAACGGTTGCGGAGAATATTGTGAAGGTTCGAGAGGAAAATGGACAATTTACTACACGTGCTCAACTCAAGAAAATCCCAAGACTTGGTGCCAAAACGTATGAACAAGCAATTGGTTTCTTACGTGTTCCGGGAGCAAAAAATGCATTCGATGTTACGGGCATTCACCCTGAAAGCTATAGTGTCGCAGAGCAGATTTTAGAGGTTGCACAAATTGATAAAAAAGAGCTAGGGACACAGAAGGCGGAGGAAGCCATTGCAAAACTAGATGAAGAAAAATTAAGTGGAATTCTAGATGTTGGAGTTGTCACAATACAGGATATAGTGGATACATTAATGAAACCAAGTCGCGATCCACGTGATGCATTCCCTCAGCCTTTACTGAAAACAGATGTATTAAAAATGGAAGATTTACAAGTTGGGATGGAATTGCAAGGTACAGTGAGAAATGTAGTTGATTTCGGAGCATTTGTAGACATTGGTGTGAAGCAGGACGGGCTTGTGCATATTTCTAAATTACAAAAAAGACGTATTAAACATCCATTAGAAGTTGTTGCACTCGGAGATATTGTGACGGTATGGGTAGAACAAATAGATGTCAATAAAGGGCGCATATCATTAACGATGCTACCTCCTAAAGATCAAACTATCGAAGCGTAATTAAGTGAAACTTTAATCAACGGGGATTCTCTTGATCCTCGCTGATTATTAGTCTTCACCAATCGGGCTATTACGGGCAGTTAATCTCCCACCTAACTTAGCCCTTGCTATAGTTATACTTATTGCTTTATTTTCGGTACAGATAAATTACTGCCCGTTATAGCGGGATAAAGTGAAACTATAATCAGTGGGGATTCTCTTGATCCTCGCTGATTATTAGTCTTCACCAATCGGGCTATTACGGGCAGTTAATCTCCCACCTAACTTAGCCCTTGCTATAGTTAT
>NZ_JBHJTF010000006.1:183536-185361 GCF_042267565.1 Lysinibacillus sp. NPDC056232
TACTTATTGCTTTATTTTCGGTACAGATAAATTACTGCCCGTTATAGCGGGATAAATTTTACCACACTGTCTATACTATACAGTGTGGTATTCTTGTTGTTAGAGGTGATATAGATATGAACAATGAGGAACTACAACATCTTGTTAGTCGAATATCATTAGAAAGTTTCCGGAAGCCTTTTATGCATCGAGCATATTTTAATGCACGGTTACGTTCAACAGGTGGACGTTATCTTTTACAATCGCACAATATTGAAGTTAACCCAAAAGCCTATGAATTATATGGTATTAGTGAAGTAGAAGGGATAGTTCGACACGAATTATGTCATTATCATTTACATTTGGAAGGCAAAGGGTATCAGCATCGAGACAAAGATTTTAGAGAGCTATTAGAAAAAGTGAAGGCTCCTCGTTTTTGTGCAGTATTACAAATCCCTAAGACATCTCCAAAGAAACAACGGCGACTTTATACATATACATGTGTAAAATGCCAACAGTTATATGTAAGAAAAATTAGAATGAATGTGGAGAAATACCGTTGTAGCAAGTGTCTAGGACGTTTAAAACTAATAGAATAAAAAAAATAATAAAAAAGGGTTGACGTTTACTACAGATGCTCCTATAATAGTAAAAGTCGACAAGATAACGACGACAAAACATGTGAATTATTCCGAAGTAGCTCAGTTGGTAGTAGCACCTGACTGTTAATCAGGTTGTCGCAGGTTCGAGTCCTGCCTTCGGAGCCATGGCCCCTTGGTCAAGTGGTTAAGACACCGCCCTTTCACGGCGGTAACACGGGTTCGAATCCCGTAGGGGTCATTTCATTATTTTAATTCATGAAAATATAGTAACGTTGGTCCCGTGGTGTAGCGGTTAACATGCCTGCCTGTCACGCAGGAGATCGCCGGTTCGATCCCGGTCGGGACCGCCACTTATTGGGGTATAGCCAAGCGGTAAGGCAACGGATTTTGATTCCGTCATGCCTAGGTTCGAATCCTAGTACCCCAGCCATTCATTTCTTAATATGAGCCATTAGCTCAGTTGGTAGAGCATCTGACTTTTAATCAGAGGGTCGAAGGTTCGAGTCCTTCATGGCTCATCTCTTTTAAGAAAAAAATTGACTTTTCAGGTTATCATAGTATAATGAGAAAGTTACTAATTGAATGCGGTCGTGGCGGAACGGCAGACGCGCTAGGTTGAGGGCCTAGTGGGGGCAACCCCGTGGAGGTTCAAGTCCTCTCGGCCGCACCAAGTCAATTTATTAATGTATTTATATATGCGCCCGTAGCTCAATTGGATAGAGCGTCTGACTACGGATCAGAAGGTTATGGGTTCGACTCCTGTCGGGCGCGCCATTTTTTTAAAAAAATATTTATATCGCGGGTGTAGTTTAATGGTAAAACCTCAGCCTTCCAAGCTGATGTCGTGAGTTCGATTCTCATCACCCGCTCCAAAAAAAACTTGTTGACGTTCATATTTTTGTATAGTATGATGTAGAAGTTGTCGCTTAGATGCGACGTTATGAACCTTGAAAACTGAACAAGCAAAACGTAATCAATAAAGTTTTTAGTAGCTAACCTTGAGTTAGTGAACGAAATAAAATTTTGGACATCAAACATGATGCCAGCAAAACAATTTGAGCTAATCAAATTTCTTTTATGGAGAGTTTGATCCTGGCTCAGGACGAACGCTGGCGGCGTGCCTAATACATGCAAGTCGAGCGAACAGAAAAGGAGCTTGCTCCTTTGACGTTAGCGGCGGACGGGTGAGTAACACGTGGGCAACCTACCTTATAGTTTGGGATAACTCCGGGAAACCGGGGCTA